>PKWQ01000214.1 GCA_003133265.1 Acetobacteraceae bacterium | reverse complement strand
CGAGATCACCGTCGATGTCGATCCTGCCGCGCTACATGGCCACGACCCGGTTGTACTGCGAACCGCATTCGACCGGCGCTACGAGGAGCGATTCGCGCGCAGTCTAGGGATGCTGCGCGTCGAAGTCGTGTCCTGGCGCGTGCGCGTGACCGCCCCGCCCTCGGTCGACAAGGTCCGCTTCACCGCCACCGCACACGACACCGGCGAAGCGCTGATCGAGCACCGCGACGCCTATTTCGTGGAAGCCGGCGGCTTCGTCTCCGTGCCGGTCTACGCCCGCAACCGCCTTGCCGCCGGCACCACCATCGTCGGGCCCGCGCTGATCGAGGAAGCTGAATCGACCTCAGTCATCGGCCCCTCCGCCCGCGTGGACGTGGACGGCTTCGGCAATCTCATCATGCGCCTGTCGTGAAACGCTGGCGCCAATCGCCAACACAGGGAGTTTCGCCAAATGAGTACGAAACGATTTCTGCCCGCATTCGGCCTGCTCGCCGCCATCGTTCCGGGCCTCGCCGGGGCCCAGCTTCCCACCGCCAACGGTGAGGTGATCGGCACCCCGGAACTGGTGAAGGCCGCCTGTGCCGAGGGCCAGGTTATCTACTACACCAGCCANNTGCATCAAGGTCTCCGTCGTCAGCGCCGTCACCGGGCGTTTGTATGAGCGCGTCCGCACGGAAACCCAGGCCGGCAAGCCGCAGGGCGATGTCATGATGATCACCGACGAAGCCCTCACGCAGCAGCTGATGGACGCGAAACTGCTGGCGCCCTGGACCCCGCCCGCGGATGCCGCCTACCCAAGCAATGCCAAGGTCTCGGGCTGGTGGTACGCCGGCTCCGGCGCGTTCATGGTGGCGATCTACAACACCGAACTGGTCACCGCCGCCGATGCACCGAAAACCTGGACCGACCTGCTGAACCCCAAATGGCGCGGCCAGCTCGCCACCTCGCCCATCACCATCGGCGGCACCGCCTGGATGCAATTCGCCTTCATGCATGACGTGCTGGGCGNNGTGGCGCGCGGCGAGCAGTTGGTCGGCGTTACCGCCGCCCTGAACGAATATTCCGAACGGGTCGGCAATGGCGCCCCGATCGCCACCGTTTTTCCGGCCGAGGGCGTGCCCTTCACCAACTATCCGCTGATGCTGCTGGCCAACGGCCCGCATCCCCATGCCGGCGAGCTTTTTGCCAATTGGTATCTGTCGAAGGTCGGCCAGGCCGGGCTGGTGCGGGTGCGCGGTGCCTACTCGGCGCGCGCGGATGTTGCCTCCGCCCCAGGCAATCCGCCGCTGGCCCAGATCAAGCGGTGGAACCCCGGGCATGACGCCATCCTCAAGGAGCATGATGCCCTGTTGAACGAGGTTCTGGCGTTGTTCGGCCGACGCTGAGCGACCGGAAGACCGGCGCTGGCGACCGGCTGAAACCAGCGATGCGCTACAGTCCCAGACCGCGCGCGATCAGGTTGCGCTGGACCTCGCTGGTGCCCTCGCCGATCACATAGACCAAGGCGTCGCGGTGGAAGCGGCCGACCGGGTATTCCCGCATGATGCCGGCGCCGCCATGGATGCGGATCGCCGCCTCGGTGACCCGCAGCGCGGTCTCGCTGGCGACCAGCTTCACCTTGGCGACGGTGGCGGCGTCGATCGTGCCCTGATCGACCCGCCAGGCACCGTAATAGACCAGCCAGTTCGCCGCCTCGATATCCGCGGCCATGTCGGCCAGCTTATGGGCGATGACCTGGAAGCGGCCGATCGGCTGGCCGCGCACCTGCCGGTCGCGGGCATAGCGCAGCGCGGCTTCCATGGCGCCGCGAGCCATGCCAAGGCAGTTTGCCGCCACGCCGACCCGGTTCTCCGACAGCGAGTCGAGGATCACCGGATAGGTGCCCTCGCTGCCGCCCAGCAGACAATCGTCAGGAACGAAGACGTCATCGAGATAGATCAGCCCTGTCTCCGAGCCTCGGATGCCCTCTTTTTCAAGTTTGCTGACCATTAGGCCGGCGCTGGGCAGTTCGACGATGAACAGGCTGATGGCACTCGGCGTCAGCTCCGGGCGGGTGCGCGCGGCGAGCAGCAGGAAATCGCCCATCGGCGCGTTGGTGATATAGAGCTTGGAGCCCTTGAGCCTGTAACCGCCCTCCACCTTCCGGGCGGCGGTGCGCAGGCTACGGATGTCCGAGCCGCCGTCGGGCTCGGACAGCGCGAACCCAGCGATGCGCTCGCCTTTCATACCGGGGCGGAAGAAGCGGGTCTTCTGGTCCGGCGTGCCCGCGCGCCAGATCGGCCACAGGGCAAGATGGCTGTGTGCCGACCATGAGGAGGCAAAGGCCTGGCAGACCCGGCTCAATTCCTCGCGCACGATGCAGTCGGCGATCTTGTCGAAGCCCGCGCCGCCATCCGCCTCGGGGTAGCGCACGCCGAGCAGGCCGAGTTCGCCCCAGCGGCGGAAGATGTGGTTCGGGAAACTCTCGCCCTCCTCGGCGGCGCGGACCAGCGGCGCCAACTCGGTCTCGGCGTGGCGACGCACCGTTTCGCGGATCTGCTCGTGTTCAGGGCTGAATTGGAAATTCATGCGTGTCCCCCCTATAGCGCGCGCCTTCAGGAACCCGGCGCCTTGAGCAACCCCCGCGTCAGCAAATGCATATAGGCGGTCACCGCCTCTTCCGGCAGTTCCACGAGGTCGTGGTCCTTGGCATAGCGCAGGGCCAGATAGCTGCGCGCCGCGATCAGAATATAGACCAGCGCCCCCAGCGCTTCGTCGCTGAGGTCGGCGACCTCACCTCGGTCACGCGCCTTCTGCAAAAAACCGAGATAGCCAGTGGCGATGTTGTGGAAATGCTGCCGGTGGGCCTTGGGCGCGAAAATCTCCGCCTCGTTGAGGATACGCAAGAAATACGGCATCCGCCGGATGAAGCCAAAAAAGGCGCGGAACGACCGCTCCTCCTTCTCCTCGAAGCTCGTTGCGCCACGGACCTGCTGGCGGATATGGGCCAGCATCTTGGCACCCAGCACCGGCAGCAGCTCATCAAAGATGTCCTGGCGCGAGGCGAAGTAGTTGTAGAACGTGCCCTGCGCCAGGTTGGCGCGTTGCGTGATGCGGCTGATCGAGGCGTCGATATAGCCGTGCTCGCCCACCATTTCGGCGGCCGCCTGGAACAACGCGTCCCGCACTTCCTCCGAGCGCTGGACCCGTGTTTTGCGGGCGGGTCCAGCGGGGTTCACCCGCGCCATGCCAGAAGCCACATGCCGTGCCAGTGTCATGGCGTGTCCTCCGCTGCCGATTGCTGCAAGGTTTCCCGCAGCGTGCGCTTCAGCACCTTGCCCGACGGGTTGCGCGGCAGGGAGTCCTGGATCACCAGCCGCTTGGGCACCTTGAAGCCCGCCAGATGGGCGCGGCAGTGGCGGTCGAGCGTTGCCAGATCGAGCTGGGCGCCCTCCTTCAGCACCACGACGGCCGCCGGCACCTCGCCCCAGCGCGGGTCCGGAACTCCGATCACCGCCACCTCGCTGACTTGCGGCAGCAGGAAGATCAGCCGCTCGACCTCGGAGGAGGCGATGTTCTCGCCGCCGCTGATGATCATGTCCTTCTTGCGGTCGGTCAGGAACAGAAAGCCTTCCGCATCCAGGTAACCGACGTCGCCGGTGCGGAACCAGTCACCGAAGAAGCTGCTCGCGGTCTTTTCGGGGTCTTTCCAATATCCCTTGGTAACCCGTGGTCCGCGCAGGCAGATCTCGCCCGGCGTGTTTGGCGGCAGCACCGCGCCGGTGTCGTCGCGGATCTCTATTTCCACATGCGGCAGGGCGCGGCCGGTGGAGCCGATCTTCTCGATCTCCCGGCCCGCCTCCATCAGCGTATCGCCGCTACAGCTTTCAGTCAGGCCGTAGCCGTCGATGTAGCGTGCATTGGGAAACAGCGTGGCCCAGGCGACGATCAACTGCTCCGGGGTGCGCTCGCCGCCGCCGATCGCCCAGCGCAGCCTGGTCCGGTCATAGGCCTCGCGCCCGGGGTGGGACATCAGGCGCGCCACCATCACCGGCGCGAACCAGGCGCAGGTCAGTTGTTCACGGGCGATGGTGTCCAGCACCGCCGCCGGATCGAAGTCGCGCAGCACGCACAGCATGCCGCCCTGCCACAGCACCGCCATGCCGGGCAGGTCGAAGGCGCCGACATGGTACAGCGGCCCCACCACCAGCAGCCGGTCCTGCGCTGTCAGGCCAAGCGCGATCACATGGTCGACGTTTTTCCAGTAGAAATTTTCGTAGGAGTGCATCACCCCCTTGGGACGGTCGGTCGTGCCCGAGGTGTACATCAGCCGGAACAGATCCTGCGGCGTGCGGAACCGCATGGAAGGGGTCGGACCGTCGCGGCCGGCCAGATTGCGGCTGTCGGCCTGGGAAGCCGCGTCCACCAGCAGCACCGGCGCCTCAAGGCCCTCGACCGAGGCCACGAGCTCGCTGTCGGCGAACACCAGCACCGCCTCGGCGTTTCCGGTGATGAAAGCCACCTCGGCGTTGGCCAGACGGAAGTTGATCGGCAGGAACACCGCGCCCAGGTGGCTCACCGCGAAGGCGATCTCGATGAAGGCGACGGAGTTGCGCATCACCACCGCCACCACATCGCCTTCCCTCACCCCGCGCCCGGCCAGGAACCCGGCCATGCGCAGGATACGGTCGTGCAGATCGGCATAGGTGATCCGCTGGTCGTCATAGATGATGGCCAGCCGGTCCGGCGTGCGCTGCGCGTGGAAGCGGATGAAGGCGCTCAGGTTCACCACGACTGCAATTCCTCCCTGATGTGCACAGGCATCACCGGCGGACGCGCGATCAATAGGATTTCGGCATCCCCAGATCGTGAATGGCGATGAAGTTCAGCACCATTTCCTCCGAGACCGGGGCGAAACGAAACAGCCGCGCGTCGCGCCACAGCCGCTCCAGATGCGATTCCTTGGCATAGCCCATGCCGCCCATCGCCTGCATCGACCGTTCGATGGCCTGCCCGGCCGCCTGGGCTGCGATCAGCTTGCCCTGGTTCGCCTCGCTGCCATAGGGCTGGCCGGTATCGCACAGCACCGCCGCTTGTAAATTCATCAGCCGGGCGCATTGCAGTTCGGCATAGGCCTGGGCAAGTGGAAACTGCAGGCCCTGATAGGACGCGACCGACCTGTCGCCGAACACGCGGCGCTCCTTGGCGTAGTCCACCGCCAGCCGGATCGCCAGCTTGCCCGCCCCGACCAGCCCGGCGGTGGTGACGATGCGCTCGGTGTTCAACACTTCCAGCAACTCGCGCCAG
>PKWQ01000328.1 GCA_003133265.1 Acetobacteraceae bacterium | reverse complement strand
GACCTATCCTCGATCCGGATCGAGGATAGGTCGTATTGGCTCGGGATATCCGCGCCGTGGCGCATCAGCACGCGCGCCAGCGTCGGCCCGATGCCGAGGAACGTTGCCTTGTGCGCGTCGACCAGCTTCCACAGCCGGTCCGGCCCCGGATAGTCCGGCGCGCCCTCGGCCATCACCAATGAGGCGCCGGCGAGTGCGGTGGACATGATCTGGATCGGACCGACCAGCCAGCCCATGTCGGTCATCCAGACCATGCGGTCGCTCTCCTTCAGATCAAAGCAGAGCTCGAAATCCTCCTGCGTCTTGATCGGCAGGCTGATATGGGTGTGGATCGTGCCCTTGGGCTTGCCGGAAGTGCCGGAGGTGTAGACCAGCATGAACGGCGTATCGGCGGGGAGTTCCTCGGCTATCGAGGCCGGGGCGTCGCCGGGGACCAGATCCTCCAGCCGATGGTCGCGGCCGGGCAGCAGATCGACGGCGTCGCCGAAACGGGAAATCACGATCACATGCTTGACGGTGGGGACTAAAGCCAGCGCCTCGTCCATCACCGGCTTCATGGCGATGCGCCGGCCGCGCCGGTAGCAGCCATCGACGGTGATGACCGCCTTGGCGGCGCCGTCGTTCAGCCGGGTCTGGATCGCATCGGCGCCGAAGCCGGAGAACAGCGGCATGATGATCGCGCCGATCCGCGCCACCGCGAACAGCGCCGCCGCCGCCTCCGGCATCAGCGGCATATACAAGCCCACGACATCGCCCTTGCCGATGCCAAGCATCTTCAGCGCGGCGACCACGCGGTCGGTCTCGCGCAGCAGATCGGCGTAGGTCCAGCGCCGCTCCACGCCGTCCTCGCCCTGCCAGATCAGATAGGTCTTGTCCGCGCGCCCCTGCTCGATGTTGCGCTCCAGGCAGGACAGCGTCAGGTTCGTGGTCGCATCGACGCACCATTTGGGGAACGCCACGCCACCCGACAGATCGAGCACCTTGGAATAGGGCTTGATGAAGCGGAACCCGACATGGCGGATCAACGCATCCCAGAACCATGCGGGGTCGGCGTCGGCCCGGACCAGCAATTCCTCGTAGCTGCCGAGGTTGGTGGCGCGCAGGAACGAGGTCCAGTTCGCGTCGCGCTTGGTCTGTTCATCGGGAAACCAGACATAGTCGGCGAGTCCAGCCTGTCCGGTGCCTGCCATCGGCGTCGCTCCCCGTCGTCGTTCATGTGCGGTGCCGCCGCATCGCCATGCCCGCTTGGCGGGCATGGCGATGTTGGCGGAAATCAGGCGCCTTCGCTCAGCCGGCCAGTTTGCAGCTGCCGTCCGGCGGCGGGGTCGCCACATCGGCTGGAACCGTCATGGTGATGATCGGCTTCAGCTTGCCATTCACCTCTCCGACATAGCCGAAGAAGTTCGGGCCGAGCAACTGATGGTCTTCCTGGCGCATCAACTGCTTACCGAAAATGGTGTCGAAGCTACCACCCGCCATCGCCTTGGCGACGTCGCCCGGCTTGACGCTGCCGGCCTTCTGCACGGCCTGGAAGATCACCTGCATGCCGACATAGGTTTCGCCCTCGAAGTTGGACGGCGAGGTGCCGGGATACTTCTTCTCCCACTCGGCGACGAACGCCTTGTTCCCCGGCGTGTCGAGCGTCGAGCTGTAGTTGATGATGCCCCATACGCCCTTCAGGGCGTCGCCCAGTGCGTTCACCTGATTGTCGGCGATGAAACTGACCCCGGCGGTGAACACCTTGTCGAACAGGCCGAACTGCTTCGCCTGCTGTGCGAAGGTGATGCCGTCACGGCCGGTTATAGCCACCCACAACGCTTCGGCGCCGGAATCGGCGATCTTCTGGATATACGGTGCGTAGTCGTTGGTGCCGAACGGCGAATAGCTTTCCCCGACCACCGTGCGCCCATTGGCGTCGGCGGCCTTCTTGAAGCTCATGCCGGAATTGCGGCCCCAGGCCATGTCGGCTGCCAGGATCGCCCACTTCTGCTGCTTCTGCTGCTTCAGCCAGGGCTGCACCACGGCGGCATCGGCGGCGTCGGGGCGGTTCACCCGGAACATCCGCGGCACGCAGGACTTGCCGGTGATGTCGTCCGCCTTGTTGATGGTGGAAACATACAGCGCATCCCAGCGCGCGAGCTGCGGGCCGATCGCCAGCGCCTCGCCGGAGGCAATGGCGGAGGTCAGCAGATTGAAGCCCGACAGCGCCAGCTTCTCGCCCTGCTGGCGTGCCATGTCGGCCTTCGCCTCGGTGTCGAGGTAGCGCACCTCCACCTGCCGGCCATCGACGCCGCCGGCGGCGTTCGCCGCGTCGACTGCAAGCGTGATCGCCCGCTTCACCTGATTGCCGAGATCGGCATATGGCCCGGAAATCGCGGTCGGCACGCCGATCCGGATCGGGTCTTTCGCGGCCCAGCCGATGCGCGGCCGCGCCACACTGAGCAGTGTTGCCGCCGTCGAACCCACCAGGACTTTCCGCCGGTTTATCTGCATCGTCGTTCCCTCTGTTTTTGCGCCTATACGGCAACGTGTTTCTTCAACGTCTCCATCGACAGGCCCGCGAGCCCGCCCGCCTCCACGATCGATCCCTTGGCCAGGACATAGTAGCGCTCCGCCACCCGATGTACGAGACCGAAATTCTGCTCGATCAGCAGGATCGAGGTGCCGGTTCTCGCAAGGTCGCGCAGCGTCTCGGCGAGACCATCGACGATCACCGGCGCCAGCCCCTCGCTCGGTTCGTCGAGCACCAGCAGATCGGGGTTCGCCATCAGCGCCCGGCCGATCGCCAGCATCTGCTGCTGCCCGCCGGAGAGCGAGGTGCCCGCCTGGCTGGAACGCTCACGCAGCATGGGGAACAGCTCGAAGACCCTGTCCACGTCCCACGCACCCTTGCGGTCGACCGCCGCGCCCAGCAGCAGGTTCTCGCGCACCGTCAGACCGGGCACGATCCGACGTCCTTGCGGCACCACGGCGATACCGGAACGGGCAGCGGTGAAATGGCGGATCGTCGATACCGCCCGCCCGGCGAAGGCGATACTGCCATGATGGAGTGCGGCGATCCCGAGGCAGGCGTTCACGATCGTGGTCTTGCCGACGCCGTTGCGGCCGAGGACGGCCACCCGCTCGCCGCGCTCGATCTCGATCGATACGTCGTGCAACACCCGGGCACGTCCGTACCCCGCATCGACATGCTGGAGCGAGAGGAGCGTCATGCCGCGCTGCTCCCGAGATAGGCGGTGATGACCTCGGGCATGGCGCGCACCTCGTCGGGCGATCCCTCCGCCAGGATGCGGCCGAGATGCAGCACGGTCAGATGGCTGCAAATGGAGAAGATCACCTCCATGTCGTGTTCGACGATCAGCACCGTCACCTGCCAGCGCGCGGCGAGATCGCGCAATAGGGCTGCGAGCGTCAGCGACTCGCTCATCGACAGGCCGGCCGCCGGCTCATCCAGCAGCAGCACGCGCGGCCGGCCGACCAGCGCAAGCGCCAGATCGAGCCGGCGCTGATCGCCGTAGCCAATATCGGCCCCCCGCCGCTGCGCGAGGGCGGTGAGGTTGAGCGCGTCGAGCACTTCCGCGGCGTTGTCGGCCTCCGCCGCGCGGGCCGCCAGACGGACCTGCTGCTCGACCGTCAGATCAGGAAATATGTTGGTCTTCTGGAACGAGCGCGCCAGCCCGGCGCGGCGGCGCAGCCGGGCCGGCAGGGCGCCGATATCCTGCCCAAGCAGCCGCACCCGGCCGCCGGACGCGGCCCCGCGCCCGGACAGCACATCCATCAGGGTGGATTTGCCGGCGCCGTTCGGGCCGATCAGGCCCCGGATCTCCCCCGGCCGCAGCGCGATCGAAACGTTATCCAACGCTACGAACCCGCCGAAGCGGCGCGTCAGGCCTTCGCCTTCCAGCGCCCAATCGGTCCTCGCGCCGGTCATGGCGCGCGCGCTCCCAGCCGTTCCAGTAGCATCGTGATGGTGCCGCTGACGCCGCGCGGCAGCAACACCGTCACCACGATCAGCGTGCCGCCGATGATCGCCGGCCAGTGCTCGGTAAGATCCCCGGCCGCGTCCTTGAACAGAAAGAAGATCACGGCACCCAGTGCCGGACCCCAGACCGCACGGGTGCCGCCGATGACCGCCATGACCAACGCTTCCCCCGACAGGCTCCAATACAGCACGTTCGGCGTGACGAAGCCATTGTAGAGCGTAAACAACACGCCCGCGAGCGCTGCGATGGCGGCGGAAATGGCGTAGACGATCGCGCGCGGCACGATGGTCTCAAAGCCGATGAAGCGGGCGCGTTCCTCGTTCTCGCGGATCGCCAGGGTCAGTGTGCCGAACGGGCTTTCCACCAGCAGCCGCAGCCCGAACAGCAGCAGGATCAGCATCGCCCAGCAGATCAGGAACATGCTGCCGGGTTGCTGGAACATGGCGAGGTCCAGCCCGAGAATGCGCGGCGGCAGTTCGGCGGCGATGCCGTCGTCGCCGTTCGCCAGCTCGCGCCAGTGCAGCACCAGTTCGTAGAACGCCTGTGCCACCGCCAGCGTCAGCATGGAGAACGCGACCCCCACCAGCCGCAGGATGGCGAGGCCGAGCAGCAATGCCAGCAGCGCCGGTGCCAGGATGGCGAGCGCCAGCGCGAACCCGATCGGCATGACGTGATAGGTGGCCGAGAGCGCGACGATGTAGGCGCCGAGGCCGAAGAACCCGGCATGGCCGAAGCTGACCAGACCGTTCTGGCGCACCAGGAAACCGACGCCGCTCGCCAGTATCGCGTTGATCACCGCCTGGGTCAGCAATGTCAGCAGCAGGGCCGAGCCGACCAGGGTCGGCAGCACGCCGCCAGCAATGGCGATCGCCAGCAGGACGATCGGAAAAACGCCGCGTTTGATGCTCATGCGCCGGCCCGCACCAGACCGCTTGGCCGCCAGATCAACACCAGCACCATCAGCACCAGCGGGATCATCGGCGCCGCGCTCGGCACGAAGACGACGCCCCAGTTATGCACCTGGCCGATCAGCATCGCGGCGATGAAGGCGCCGGTGAAGCTACCCAGCCCGCCGGTGACGACAACCACGAAACTGTCGATCAGGATAGAGCCGCCCATCGATGGCGCGAGCGCCACCAGCGGGGCGGAGATGGTGCCCGACAGTCCGGCAAGTCCGGCGCCGATCGCCACCACCGTCGCGGACAGCCGCTCGGTATCGACGCCCTGCATGCCGGTGGTGACGGGATCGACCGAGGATGCCCGCACATACAGCCCGACCCGGCTCAGGCGCAGCCAGAGCGACAGCCCGATCGCCACCAGGATGGCGATGCCGATCACCGCGAGCCGGTAGACCGGGAAGTTGGTGCCGGTCAGCAACAGCACCCCCGACAGGGACGGCGGCGGCGCCATGGTGAGAAAGTCCTTGCCCCAGACGGTGCGCACCGCATCCTCGAGCACCAGCAACAGGCCGAACGTGACCAGCATGGTGACGATCGGATCTTCATCCTGCAACGGGCGGAACACGAAGCGGTCCAGCAGGGCGCCAAGCACCGTCAACGCAAAGACCGATACGACCAGCCCAAGCCAGAACCCGCCGAGAGAAGCGACGGTGTATCCGATATAGGCGCCGAGCATATAGAGGCTGCCATGGGCGAAATTCACCACGCGGCGCAGGCCGAAGATCAGCACCAGTCCGACCGAGAGGACATAGAGCAATCCGCCATAGACCAGGCCATTGAGCAGCTGGATCAGCATTCCGCCCGCCCCGTGTCTGCACCGGCGGCGGTTGATCGATCATCCTGATACCGTTGCAGGTGCCTTCTCCCAACTGTTCTTCTTGCAACCACAGCATCCCGGCAACCGCCGGATGTCAAACGAACGATGGTTCATTCAGCCACCCGATGTCAAGCAGATGCGGCCCTTCCCCGGGCAGCCATCTTCAATCGGCGGACGCCCGGTCGCCTCGACCCAGATACAGTTCCGCCGCCCGCGCGTCCGCCAGCAGCTCTTGCGCCGTGCCGCTCAGGGCGACCGGGCCGCCGTCGAGGATGAAGCCGCGATCGGACACCGCCAGCGATTGGCGCGCCCGCTGCTCCACCACCAGGATCGAGACCCCAAAGCTCGGCAGGCCGCGGATCAGCGCGAAGGCGTCGGCCACCTTGCGCGGGGCCAGCGCGGCGGTCGGCTCGTCCAGCACCAGCATGCGGGGGTGGGGCATCAGCGCGCGGGCGAAGGCCAGTTGCTGCCGCTCGCCGCCCGACAGGCTGCCCGCCCGTGCCCGGCGATGCTCGGCCAATTGCGGGAAGGCGTCGAACAGTTCCGCGATCCGCTGCTTCTGCCGCTTCACCCCAACCACCACCAGCAGATTTTCCATCACGCTGAGCGAGGGGAACACGTTGGCGGTCTGCGGCACCTAGCCGATGCCACGGGCCATGCGCGCCTCGGTGGCGAAAGGCAGCAGGTCGGCGCCTTCGGACAGCATCGTTCCGCGCACCACCGGCAGCAGCCCGACGATCGCCTTGGCCAGGGTGGACTTGCCCGCGCCGTTGGTGCCGGCGACCGTCACGATCCCGCCGGCCTCCAGGGTCAGCGAAATCCCGTTGAGGATGTCCACGTCGCCGTAGCCGCCGCGCAAGTCGATGATGGCGAGCAGGCTCATGCGACACCCCCGAGATAGGCTTCCCGAACCGCGGCGTCGGTCAGCACCGCGTCGGGGCCGCCCTGGGCGATGATCCGGCCCCGGTCCAGCACGGCCAGGTACGGCACCAGCCGGGTCAGCGCCTCCAGATCGTGCTCGATGATGAGGAAGCCGATGCCGGCGGCGTTCAGCTCGCGGATACGCGCCACGATCTCGCCGATCAGCACCGGGTTCACGCCGGCGAACGGTTCGTCCAACAACACGAAGCGCGGGTCGAGCATCAGGGCGCGGCCCAGTTCCAGCAGCTTCTTCTGCCCGCCGGAGAGTTGCCGCGCGGGCTGGTCCGCGACCGGCGCCAGCTTCAGCAGCCGCAGCGTCTCCTCGGCGCGCCGCGCGATGACCGCCTCCTCGCGCGCCACGCGGCCGGGCTGGAAGAACAGGCCCAGCAGGTTTTCGCCGGTCTGCCCGGGAGCGGCGGCCAGCAGGTTCTGGCGCACCGTCAGGTTGCGGAACTCGCGCGGCACCTGGAACGTGCGGACCAGGCCGGCGCGGGCGCGGGCGGGCGCGGCCAGCGCGTCGAGCGGGCGCCCATCCAGCAGGACCGCCCCGGCATCCTGGGTCTGGAAGCCGGACATGATGGCGAACAGTGTCGACTTGCCGGCCCCGTTCGGCCCGATCAGCCCGACCAGCCCGCCGGCCGGCACCGTGAGCGACACGCCGTCCAGCGCGCGGAAGCCGCCGAAATTCATCACGATGTCACGGACTTCGAGGGTCATCGCTGGGTGGTGTCGCCCATGAGCCCCTGCGGGCGCTTGATGACGAACACGATCAGCAGCAGCCCGACGATGCCGATGCGCACCGATGCCATATGCACCTCCGACACACCCGGCAGAAAGTCGTGGACGAAGCGCGAGCCTTCGAGGAACGCCATCAGGATCGCCGTGCCGAGCACCGCGCCGGAGATGCGCGACGCGCCGCCCATGATGATCGCCATCCACACATAGAACGTCACCAGCGGGATGAACTGGTCCGGCACGATATAGGTGATGTAGTGGGCGTAGAACGCGCTGGCGATGCCGGCCAGGGCGGCGCCGACCGCCAGCACCTGCACCTTGAAGCGCGCCGGGTCCTTGCCGAGCGCCTTCACCGCCACCTCGTTGTCGCGGATGGCCTGGATCATCCGCCCGAACGGCGACCGCGCGATCCGCACGATCATCCAGACCGCGGCCAGCGTCACCAGCCCGACCGTCGCCAGCACGGCAAGCTGCGCCGGCAGGCCGGTCAGGCCCGGATACATGCGCGGGATGCCGGGAATGCCCTGCGTCCCACCGGTCAGCTCCCGCGCGTTGGTAATGACGGCGCGCACCACCTCGGAAAAGCCCAGCGTCACGATGGCGAAGTAATCGTCGCGCAGCCGCAGCGAGATCAGCCCGATGGGCAATGCCATCAGCCCGGGGACAATGGCGGCGGCCAGGAAGCTGAGCGGCAGCGGCACGCCCTGCAACGACAGCAGGGCGCTGGTATAGGCGCCGATGGCGAAGAAGCCGACATGGCCGAAATTGATCAGCCCGGTCAGGCCGAACTGCAAGGTCAGGCCCAGCGCCAGCAGCATGTAGATCAGCGAGACGATGCCGATGGCGACGAAATAGGCGCTCATCAGCGCACGCTCTCGCTGCGCCCGAACAGCCCGCTGGGTCGCACCAGCAGCACCCCCAGCATCACCAGGAACGCGATGGCGATCTTGTAGCTGAAGCCCACGAACGGCGTGGAGACCTCCTGCGCCACCCCCAGCAGCAGCCCGGCCAGCACCGCGCCCGGCGCCGAGCCGATGCCGCCCAGGATGGCCGCGGTGAAGGCCGGCAGCAGCATCTCCCAGCCGACCTCCGGCGCCACCACCGTCTTGATGCCCAGCATCATGCCGGCCAGACCGGCGACCGCGCCGGCCATCAGCCACAGCGCCACCATCACCCGTTCCGGCCGGATGCCCGACACGCGGGCAAGGTCGCGGTCATCGGCCACCGCGCGCATCTGCCGGCCGATGGGGGTGAAATACAGCACCGCGAACACCACCAGCAGGGCGGCGACGACCACCTGGGATATCTGCAAATTGAGCGGCGTGACGCGCACGCCCCAATATAGCTGCGCGCGCGTCAGCGGCACCTGGAACACGGCCTGCGCCTGGCCGAACACCACGCCCAGCACCGCGCGGATCATGAAGGCGACGCCAATGGAGGCCACCAGCAGCGACACCACGGACCGCCCGGCCAGCCGGCGGAACACCAGCCAGTGGCTCGCCAGCGCCACCACCGCCCCAGCCAGGATCGCAACGGCCCCCGCCAGGACAAGCGAGTTGGCCGCCTGCTGCGCGACCAGACCGGCATAGGCGCCGAACGTCATCATGTCGCCGGTGGCGGCGTTGGGGAACCGGGCGATGCCGAACACCAGCGTGATCGCCAGCGCCGCCATGCCGATGAACAGGCCCTGCACGACGCCGTTGGCGACGTGCTGCAACAGGTCCGTCATCGGGCCAGCCGGTGCAGCTGTCGGGTCAGATCTTCACCACATAATGCTGGTTGATCTTGCCCTTCTCGATGAACGAGACCCCGAATTCCGGCGTCACGTCGCCATACTCGTCGAAGTCCAGCACGGAAGACGCGCCTTCGTAGTTGATCTTGCCCTGCTTCAGCGCGGCCTTGCCCTCGGCGAAGCTGTAGACCTTTTGGCCGGGCGGGTTGGCCACCGTACGGATCATGGCCTTCACCGAATCGGTATCCACCTTGCCGGCGGCTTCGATGGCCAGCGCGAGCGTGATCACCATGTCCCACGTCATCGCGGCATAGACGTTGGACGAGCCGGGCTGGCCCATCGCCTTGCGGTAGGCGTCGTCATAGAACTTGAACGAGGGGGCGTTCACGTTGGAGACGGAATCGACCGAGATCACGCCTTCCAGCACCTCGGCGCCGACAGCCTTCACCAGATCGGGGTTACCGGCCCAGCCCGGCAGGATCCATTTGGTGGCCTCGCCGCTCTGATACCATTCGCGCATCAGGATGGTGGTGTCCGCGAGGTACGACCCGGTGACGATCACGTCCGGCTTGGCGTCCAGCACCTTCTGCAGTTCGGAGCGGTAGCTGGTCTGCGACGGCTCGTAGACCACGGCGGCGACCACCTTGCCGCCCTTGGCCTCCCATGCCTTCTTGAAGCCGTCGGCGTTGCCGATGCCGGAGGCGTTGTTGAACGCCATCGTCGCCGGGCGCTTGAAGCCTTCCTTCACGCACACCTCGGCGAAGGCGCGGCCGCGGTAGGTCTCGGCGGACTGTGTACCGACGGACTGGGCCCGCAGGCCCGTGGGCAGCGCCAGAACAGCGGCGCCGGCGCCGAACCCCTCGATCAATCGGCGGCGGGTCGTGGTCATCGTCTGTTCTCCCCTGGAGCTAAACATCGAGTTCATTCTTCACGAATTCGCCGTTCTGCATCACCACCGGCAAATGGAGGCCCTGATGCGTCAGCAGCGACAGATCGGCGAGCGGGTCGCCGTTCACCACGATCAGGTCCGCGAAGACGTCCGGGGCGACGATGCCGATCTGGCCTTCCATGCGCAGCAGCGTGGCGGCGTTCACCGTGGTGGTGCGGATGACCTCGATGGCGGGCAGAACGCGGCCGCGAATGACGAATTCCTCCGACTGGTGGCGGTGCATCTCGGCCAGCAGGTCGGTGCCGAAGGCCATGGTCACGCCGGCGCTGCGCATGATCTCCAGCGATTCCAGCCCGCGCAACCGCACGTCGTCGATCTTGGCGACCGAGACCGGCAGCAGGCCGAGCGACGCCCCCTCGTTCTTCAGCGCCTCGAAGGTTACCAGCGTGGGGCAGGCGATCGCGCCGCGTTCGCGCATTAGCTTCGCCGTGCGGTTCTCGATCAGGTTCGCGTGCTCCACCGAGCGCACGCCGCATTCCACCGCGCGGGCGATCGCCTCGTCGGTATAGAGGTGCGCCGCCACATAGGTCCGGGCGTTATGCGCCTCCTCGACCACCGCGCGGATCTCGTCCTTGGAGAACCCGAGGAAGGCGATCGGGTCGGTGGGCGAGGCCACGCCGCCATTGGCCATGATCTTCAGGAAGGTGGCGCCCTGGCGCAGTTCGTCGCGCGCGGCCTGCCGGCAGGCATCCACCCCATCCACCACCCGGCCGAGCGCGCCCCGGGCGCCGGGTCTGGTAGTCCGTATCATGATTGTCGTAGCGGCCGCGGAAATCGGTGTGTCCGCCAGTCTGCGACAGCGCCTTGCCGCAGATCACCAGGCGCGGCCCGATGATCAGCCCCTGCTCCAGCGCATCCACCAGCGCCTGGGTCGCGCCGCCGACATCGCGCACGGTGGTGAAGCCGCGATGCAGCATGTCGCGCATGATCCGCGCGCATTTTTGCGGCCTGTCGATGGGCGGCATGGTCGGCATGTGGCTGCTGACCCATGCGGCAGAGCGGATCGGCCGGGCGGTGCTGGCGAGCACCGCGGCGCATATGGGGCCGCCCTCGCTGTGGAACGACCGGATCGCGCTGGCCCGCGCCGGCGGAATGGAGGCGACGGTGGAGCCCACCGTGCAGCGCTGGTTCCCAGCCGCGTTCCATGCCAGCGCGCCCGACACGATCGAGCGGATGCGCGCGATGATCCGGCGCACGCCGCTGGAGGGCTATATCGGCTGCTGCGCGGCGATCCGCGACATGGACCAGCGCGACACCATCCGCGGCATCGACACCCCGACGCTGGTGATCATCGGCGCCAAGGACCCGGCGACCACCCCCGAGGCCGGCAGGCTGATCCATGCGGCGATCCGCGGCTCCAGCATCGCCATGCTGGATGCGGCACATATCTCCAACGTGGAGCAGCCCGAGGCCTTCACCGGCACGGTGCTGGACTTCCTCGCCGGCTGAATGCCGTGCCCCCTGGGCAAAACGTATCGTCTGATCCTACACTCGCCGCCAACAAAAGCATGAACCACCATCGAGGAGCCGGCCATGACACTGCAAGCAGGGCGCGCCCGCCCGGAGCCTACGCCCGAGACACAGCATTTCTGGGACGGCACGCGCGCGGGCGAGTTGCGCCTGCAACGGTGCGACGCCTGCGCGAAGACGTATTTCCCGCCGCGCCCGTTCTGCCCGGCCTGCGGCTCGCGCAAGGTCTCGGTGTTCCGCGCCAGCGGCCGGGGGCGGCTGTTCAGCTACATCATCCACCATCGCGCGGTGCCGGGTTTCACGCCGCCCTACGCCATCGCCGTGGTGGAACTGGCGGAAGGACCGCGCATGATGACCAACATCGTCGACTGCCCGCAGACGCCGGAGGCCTTGCAGCTCGACATGCCGCTGGAGGTCGCCTTCACCCCGATGGACGAGCAGATCACACTGGCGCTGTTCCGCCCGGCCCCAGGAAACAAAGCCCAGGGAGCAAAAGCATGATCGCCCCCGGTTCCGTCGCCATCGTCGGCGCCGCCGAGAGCACGCGCATCGGCGTCGTGCCCGACATGTCGCAGATCATGCTGCACGCGGATGCGGCGCTGAACGCCCTGGCCGATACCGGGCTGAAGCTCTCCGACATCGACGGGCTGGCCTGTGTCGGCCCGATGATGCCGCAGCAGATCGCGCATTATCTGGGTATCACACCGCGCTGGGTGGATGGCACCGGCGTCGGCGGCTGCTCGTTCATGCTGCATGTCCGCCACGCCGCCGCGGCGATCCATGCCGGCTATTGCAACACGGTGCTGATCACGCATGGCGAAAGTGGGCGTTCGCGCATCAACGGCACGCCGCGCCCGGCGGAGCCGCAGAGCCTGGGCGGGCAGTTCGAGTCCCCCTTCGGACCGGCCGGCCCGCCCTCGCTGTTCCCGATCCCTGTGCTGCGCTACATGAAGACCTACGGCATCACGCATGAGCAGCTCGCCATGGTGGCCGTGGTGCAGCGCGAATGGTCGTCGAAGAACCCGCGCGCCGCGCAGCGCGACCTGGTCAGCGTGGAGGACGTGCTGAATTCGCGGATGATCGCCTACCCGTTCCGGCTGCTGCAATGCTGCCTGGTCACCGATGGCGGCGGCGCACTGATCCTGACCAGCGCCGACCGGGCAAAGGACTTCCCGCAGAAGCCGGCCTACATCCTCGGCACCGGCGAGAGCGTGGAGACCACGATGGTCAGCCAGATGGCGGATTTCACATCGTCCCGCGCCTTTCGCGTCGCCGGGTCCGAGGCGTTCCGCATGGCGGGCATCAAGCATGCCGACGTCGATCACCTGATGATCTACGACGCCTTCGCGCATCTGCCGCTGTTCGGGCTGGAGGACCTCGGCTTCGTCGGCCGCGGCGAGGCCGGGCACTTCATCGAGGAACGCAACACCGCGCCGGGCGGCAAGCTGCCGATGAACACCAACGGCGGCGGCCTTTCGTACACCCATACCGGGATGTACGGGATGTTCGCGTTGCAGGAGAGCGTGCGGCAGGTCCGCGGCACCGCGCCGGCGCAAGTGCCGGATGTCGAGATCTCGGTGGCTCACGGCGTCGGCGGCATGTTCTCGTCAAGCGGCACGGTGGTGCTGGGCCGCGACCGTCCGTAGGCGCGCATCGGCGGCGGCACCGACGAGATTCTGCGCAACATCATCGCCGAGCGCGTGCTGGGGCTTTCCGCCGACATGCGCGCGGGCGGGGGGATGGTGCGCGGGCGGGGGGAGTGTTTGCGGAGGGGTGGAGCGGGCGTTCATCGTTAGGATCAGAAGCGCAAAAACCAACCAGAGGCTCGAATAATATTACTCCTTATTTTCGTCAGCCTGGACCTTTATCCAATCCAGCGCCTTATGTATCCATGAAAATTGTTCTCTGTCGCCAGCCAATCTGCGCAGCCTGTCCTCGGATGTCAGTACAAACCTCATTTGTCGCCCGAGACCACGTGCAACACGTTCGGCTATATATTTCGATTCAGTTTCAGATAGCCTGTCTAGCCTATTTGTGTTTGGGAGAATAACTGATGCGAACGCCTTAGATCTAGTTAGTATCTCACTAGCTAACCGCCCAGCCAGGCCGCCAGAGATTGCACCTCCCATGCCTAGGGCCAATCCACCAAGAACAGGCGCCGCTACTATAGCTCCCACAGCAAGAGTAATTACAACATTCCGAAGCGCTCCGGTGCCGACGACACCGCTACGCTCCAAATTGGAACCTTGGCCTATTTGCTCCACCGCTCCAAGGACGACAGATGCAGCGCTGGAATCAATGATATCCGGCTTGTTCTGGAGACTCCTGGCAAAGTCAATCTCCGCGGCCCTGTATTTTCTTTCTTCCTCTGGCGTCCGACGATACCGCTCTTCCGCCGCGATTACTTCAATGCCCTCGGTCGTCGACATTATGAAAATACCATGCAGCTGAAGAAGCGTGTCGAGTATCTCGCGAGCAGCTGTTTCAAGAGGCGGCAGATTGCTGTGGCGTTCGGCAATCTTCTCGGCGGTGGCCTTGTCCGCATTGGCCAGACGAACGCCTTCGACGTGAAGGAGCGAGAAGTCGATCGCGTCCAGAGCCTGATCGACGATTTTCTTGTACGCCGCCGCCCGATCGCGGAGATACGCGTGTGGAGCGTCACCCGATGCGATGGCTTCAACAAGGTTCTGCGAGAGATCGCGAAGGATTGGATGCAGCGTCCGCAGCCGTGCAACATTGTTCCCTTGTCTATCCAGTGCTTCGGGGGGCGCGAAGCCGATTACCCCTCCTTCGTCGACCGCGAAGTGTGGCCCCACTCCCTGCGACGGCAAGGAAGGTGGCTCCGAACCCGGGGTTTCTTCAGCAGATGTCTCAGGTAGCTTTGGCAAATCTTCCGGGTTGAGATCACCGCGCAACCAGGCAAGGACGTTTAGCGTCGCCGCCGGTTGGCCTGCTGCAACCAACCTCGGATAGGGGGCGGAAAGAGGGTTCTCATCAATGAGCACGCCTCCCCCATAAGGCTCATCGTCTGCTTCCGCCGCATCCTCCAACGACGATAATTGTCCTAGCTCCGGCGGCAGCGCGGTCAGCTGGTTCCCGCTGAGATCGAGGCTTTGCAGGGCCGTCAGCTGCGCGATCTCCGGCGGCAGCGCGGTCAGCTGGTTCCCGCTGAGATCGAGGCTCTCCAGGGCCGTCAGCCGCGCGATCTCCGGTGGCAGCGCGGTCAACTGGTTGTAACCGAGATAGAGGCTTTGCAGGGCCGTCAGCTGTACGATCTCCGGCGGCAGCGCGGTCAGCTGGTTCCCGCTGAGATCGAGGCTTTGCAGGGCCGTCAGCCGCGCGATCTCCGGCGGCAGCGCGGTCAGCTGGTTCCCGCTGAGATCGAGGCTTTGCAGGGCCGTCAGCTGCGCGATCTCCGGCGGCAGCACGGTCAGCCGGTTCCCGCTGAGATCGAGGCTTTTCAGGGCCGTCAGCAGCGCGATCTCCCGCGGCAGCGCGGTCAGCCGGTTTCCGCTGAGATCGAGATCCGTAGGTCGACTGCTATACGCAGCAATGATTGTGCGTTTGATTGTGCGTTGCGCCTGCCTGTAAGCCGCATCTGACATCAGTTGGCCCCCACCGCCCGTTACCTCACCCAAAAGCCCGCATAACCCGCGCCCAGTCCTCGATCGCCTGCTCCTGGCCCGGCACAAGCTGGATGGTGAACTGGGTATAGCCGGCGTCGCGCAATCCCTCGATGCGCTGCTTGATCGCCGCTTCGGTGCCGGCAAAACTGTTCATGCGGATCAGTTCGCCATTGATGAAGCGCCGCTCGTCCGGCTTGACGAACATCAGGTGGCCGCGATGGTTGTGCAGGTATGGCGCGTCCGCCGGCTCGAATTTCTTCGCTGCCTCCACGTAGCCGTTCACCAGATCGGCGACGGCGGGCGGCATGGGGGAGCTGTTGGGCAGGCCGGACAGGGCCTCGTCCGCCGCGCGGTGCAGCATCACCGCCGCGCGCGGGCCGGCCTGGGCCATGGCGCGCGGGCTGTCGAACGGCTCGCCGTCTTCCAGCACGCAGCCCAGCGCGAAGGCGACGGCGGACAGATCGGCCCGGTCGCGCCCGGCCTGCTCCCAGCTTTGCTGCATCTGGCGCAGCCAGGCGATGCCGACATCGTCGTTGCCGACGAAATTGATCCAGCCGGCACCCAGCCGCGCGGTCAGCCCCATGCCCTTCGGCCCGAAGGCGGAGACGTGCAGCGCCACCGGATCGCGCGTGTTGATCAGGCCCAGGTCGGGATTGAGGAAACGTATCTTGTGCCGGGTGCCTTCCAGCGTGGTTTCCACCGTCTCGTCGCGCAGCAGGCCCATCACCACGCGGATATACTCCGCCATGTCCGACAGCTTGATCGCCCCCTGCCCCATCGCGCGCCGGGCGGAGAAGCCGGTGCCGACGCCGAAATCGATCCGCCCCGGCGCCAGCTTGTTCAACGAGGCGAAGGCACAGGCGGTGGATGCGGCGATCCGGTTCGACGGTACCAGCACGCCGGTACCCAGCCGGATCTTCGAGGTCTTCACCGCCGCCGCGCCCATGGCGACGAACGGGTCGGCGGTCAGCATCTGCGTGTCGTAGAACCAGGCGTGGGAAAAGCCCAGTTCCTCCGCCCGCGCGACGGCTTTCCAGGAATCAGAGTCGGTAGCCAGCGCAATGCCGAATTCCATGTCGTCCTCCCGCAAAGCCGTGGTTGGTCGTTACTCGGCGGCCGATTTCTTGCGCGCCGCCTGCCGGTCGATCTCCGCCTGCACGGCGGCGGCGGACTGGCCGGTGAACGCCGCATGATGCTCCTTGGCGTAGGCGTAGCTGTCGCTGCGCAGCTCGCGCGAGCCCTGGAAATGCGGATGCACATAGCGCGCCATCAGCTCGTAATGCCGCTTGGTCTGCTCCCAGTCCGCCCAGTTGTGCGCCAGCTCCATGATCACGCCGAAGCCGCCCGATCCCGCCTCCAGCCGTTCGATGAAGGCGATGGCGTCGTCGGGCGTGCCGATGCAGGCCGCGCCGGATTCGGTCATGTAAGTGTAGGGATCGGTCACATCGCCGGGAATGATCGGGAAGGTGGCGACGTCGCTGAAATAGTTATGGAACGCGTCGATACCGAACCGCACATTCTGCCGCGCCTGTTCGCGCGTCTCCGCGATGTGCATCAGCGTCACCAGCCGCCAGGATTTGCGGTCGGCCACATGGCCGTTGGCCCGCGCGGTGTCGGCATACAGCGCCCAGTTGTTCTTGTGGTGGGTCAGCGCATCGTCGGACGTGCCACCCATCGACAGCATGCCGAGGCCGTGCCGTCCCGCCGCCAGCGCACCGGCCGGGGAACGAGCCGCCGCCACCGCCATCTCCATGCGCGGGCGGGTGTAGCAGGGCATCTGCAACCGCGCGTCCTGCAGATCGTACCAGTCTGTCTTCTCGGTGACGGTATCGCCCTTGAACAGCTTGATCAGCACATCGAGCGACTCGTTCATCATCCGCCGCTGATCGCCCGGATCGATGCCGATCTTCTTCGCGTCATGCACCAGAGAGCCAGGACCGACGCCGAACATGGTCCGCCCGCGCGTCATGT
>PKWQ01000437.1 GCA_003133265.1 Acetobacteraceae bacterium | reverse complement strand
CGAGAAGCGCGGCGAGCAACCCTTGCTTAAGAAAAAGTCGGACTCAATCAGGCCGCATCCTTTGCAGACTGATCTGATTTGGTGGGACTGAGTTAATCAGGTTTGATCTGCGTTGCGGATGCATCGTGGTCTCCCCATCGTGATCCGGTCGGCCGTCCATTCGATCGGTCCGACTGTAGCATCTGAAATGTCGGGGACAACAGATTCGGAAACTACGCAGGCGGGGGGGGAAGCGAAGCGCCGACGCGAACGAGTGCCGCTCCGGGGCGGGCCGGTCCGACTGAGTAGATTCCGTGCCTGCGCTGGCTTGCCGTCGCCCGTTATGGTCGCGACGATCGGCAGGGAAAGCACGGAGTCCAGAATGGACTCCGCCTGCCGCGCGGTCGGCATGCCGACCATTTTATTGAACGGGAACCCCTTATTATGTCTCTCCGCCGTACCCTCTTGGCGACAGCGTTCGCCACAGCCGCCCTCGGCTCCATTGGCATGTCTGGGCGCGCAATCGCAGCGACCGACACGGCCGATGATCTCAACCGGGATGTCGATCACTCACTGCAGATGCTGCTCAAAAGCAATCCCGCCGCGGATGCCATTTCCAAGAAGGCTGTGGCAGTCCTCGTGTTCCCGAACATCGTCAAGGCGGGCCTCATTTTTGGTGGTGCCTACGGTGAAGGGGCGCTGAAGATCGCCGGAAAGTTCGACGGCTACTACAACTCCTTTACGGGGTCCTGGGGTCTGCAAGCTGGCGCCCAATCCTATGGCTATGCGGTCTTTCTGATGACCGACAATGCCATCCGTTATATCCACGAAACGCATGGTTGGGAGATCGGCGTGGGACCGACAGTCGTCATTGTAAACGAAGGGATCGCCAAGAATCTTTCAACGTCCACGCTGAAGGATGATGCGTATGCCTTCGTCTTTGATCAGAAAGGTCTGATGGCTGGCGTCAGCATCGAAGGCACCAAGATCTCGCGAATCAAGCAGTAAGGGCCTGAGCGGAACAAACGAACCGGGTCTAGGAATCGGTCTGCGGCGTGGACGGTGGTGGAGACCGACCTGGGCTGCGCGGTGCTGGATTGCCGGCGAGCGGGCCATCGTCGCCGCGATCGAGCAGCTGGTCGGGGGTGCGTGACGTCCGACAGAAAGCCTGTGCATGGTAGATCGGCCCAGCACCTTCGGGTGCTGGGTCGACTTCAACGCTGTTGCAGGCGTGAGTTGGCGGTTTAGGGGAATTGCTCGCGCTACCTGTTAGAGACGCGCCGCGACGACCTTAGCGACGCCTACAGCCTGCATTTGTGGGCGCATTTGTCGCTCGTCGCGTTGCTGGATGAGGCGTTGGACGATGCCGAGATCCAGCCCGGGCTGCCGGAAGAATTGATCATGCAACGGCGGAACCGGAGCGGGTGATTACCAAATGACCCGCAGGCCGCCGGTGAGGTACTGCGAGGTCGTGTCATGCCCCAACGCCGCCTGATAGGAGCCATACAGGCTGACCGTGGGCGACACGGCCACGTCGAACCCGACGCCAAGGCGCGCCGCATCGCGGCAAATCGGCACGGTGGACACGGTGAACGGACCAGCCCCCGCCACTTGCAACGCGGCCGAGGTGTTCGCCACTGTATCGGCGTACTCGTGCTGCCAACCAACCAACGCATGCACAAACAGCGGCACCGTCGGCGCGACCGCGACTGGCGTGCCGACCCGCACCCCGTCCAGGCTCTGCACGCTGCTGATCGACTGACCGCCGATCTGTTCGGCCAGCGGTCCACCGGTGCTTTCGCTCACCGCTCCGTTGGACAGGCTGACCGCGCTCAACCCAAGCGTCGGCTCGATCTGCCATTGGTCATAGTCCAGCCGCACGCCGCCTCGTTTGCCGTCTCCGGCAGGCCCGCCAGCGGCAGGTTGCCGTAGAAGCTCGGCGTAACCGCCAGGGTGAGCGAAAGCGGCGCGTAGATCGCGTCAAACCTTGTGCCGGTCGGCAGTCCGGCGGGCTGGGTCAGGCTGGCGTAACTGCCGGTAACGCCGCCCTGGGCAATCAGCACCGGGAACAGCTGGCCGATCGGCGGCGAATAGGTGTTGGTGGCCGAACCGGTAATGCCGCGCAGCAGCGGCTCCAGCACGCCGGCTACCGTGGCTGTGTTGCCCGCGCCGGTTACGATGATGCGGCTGTAGTTGCCCGCGCCGGTGCCGGTGCCATCGATGTCGAATTCGGAGGTCGAACCGGACGTCAGGACCACCGGCGCTGTGAAGGTCAGGGTGCCGGAACCGTCGAGGGTGAAATCCTGCGGATACGTGGCGCCGGCCTGGTCCAGCCGCAAGGTGCCGCCGGTGAAGACCGGGCTGATCGTGGTGCCGAGGCCGCTGGCGGCGTAGAAGGGCTGGCTGGTGTCGATATTCGAGCCGGACGCCACCACGCCGACGATCGGGCCGCCCGAAACGGTGCCCGTCGCGTTGGCGAAGAACGCCACCGGGTTCACCGCCTGGTCGCTCCAGTTGTAGTCGGCGAAGCCGATCTGGTAGGTGCCGTCCGTGGGCACCGTGAAGGTCTGGACGAACCATGTGGTGGCGCCGTCCGAGCCGGTGGCGATGGTGGTCGGCTGGACGCCGTTGAACGGCGGCGTGTCGCTGCCGCCCATGGCCGCGATGATCTTGACGGTGGGCGTGGCCAAGCCGGTGCCGGAGACGGTGAACAGCACGCCGTCGTTCCAGGGCGCGTAGTCGACCGAGACAAATTCCCAGGCGAAGGAGTAGGTCTTGCCCGCCTGCAGGGCCACGCTCTTGGTGATGATGGCGTAGTCGGTCGACTGCGACAGGCTGTTGTAGGCGCTGCTGGGAGCGCTTGTCACGTCGCCCCATAGTCATGGCGTCCTGGTCGCTCCACAACGATGAGGTCGGCTCGTCTGCCCCGCTCGACCATCAGATCATGGGCAAGGGCCTCAACGTCGAACCAGTCGGCGGTGCTGTGTGGTCCTTTCGCCGTTGCGTTCCACGCGTCGAAGCTGGCCTTCAAGGACGCCACCCGCGTCTCTTCCCGCGCCCTCAGCCGGGCTTCCTTGTCATGTGTCAGGACTTCCTCGCTGGGCAGGATTGTCGACACGGGTGGCACGCGTGCCACCAGAACCTTGATGTGGGCGCCGCCGACGAGGTCCGCGAGGCACCGGGCCGCGGCCAGCAATCCGTCGGCTGCCGCGGGGTGGTCGAGCATTGCGAGGATGACGCTTGGCGTGGCCGTTGTCTCCTGGCGTTGATATCGCGCACGGAATTGGTTGCCGCCGGTATGAACCTGGCCCCTGGTTGACAGCATACCGCACGCGTTGTCGTGGTTGCCAGCGCCGTGAGGTGTTCGGCGGCGTCGAAAGATGGCGCACCGATCAGCAGTATAGATCGGCCCGAGTCGGCGGCAGGCCGGATGGCCCGCGCACCCGCTTGGACGCGAGCGTCTGGTAGATGCCCACGGTGTTGCGCTCGAAAGCCAGCGAGCACCCCGCCAGATACGCCAGCCACAGCCTGGTCTTGACGCTGCCCACCTCGCGCGCTGCCGCGTCGGCGCGTGCCATCAGCCGGTCGTGCCACAGCCGGCAGGTCCGCGCGTAATGCTCGCGCCAGGCCTCCATGTCATGCACCTCGAAGCCGTGCCGCTGCAGGTTGGCGATCGACATGCCGATATGATCGAGCTCCCCGCCGGGAAAGATGTAGCGCACCAGCGCGGCATATTCCTTCGGCCGCCGACTGAAACGCCGGTCGTCGCGTTTGGCCGGCCGCGCGATGGAATGGTGCAGATAGAGCCCGCCGGGGTTCAGCAGCCGGTTCACCGTGCGGAAATACGTCGCGTGATTGGCCAGTCCCACCTGCTCGAACATGCCGATCGAGGCGATCTTGTCGAACCCCCCCTCGATCAGCGCGTAGTCGCGCAGTTCCAGGCTGACGCGGTCGGACAGTCCCGCCCGGGCGATCCGTTCGTTGGCATAGGCGAACTGCTCCTGCGACAGCGTCACGCCGCGCGCGCGCACGCCGTAATGCTGGGCGGCATGGCATACCAGCGCGCCCCAGCCGCAGCCGATATCGAGNNATCGAGGAAGGTCTCATCCGGCCGCAGCCGCAGCTTGCGGCAGATCATGTCGAGCTTGTCGTGCTGCGCGGTGACCAGATCGTTGTCCCACGCGGTGAAATACCCGCAGGTATAGACCATCGAGGGGTCGAGAAAGAGCGCGTAGAAAGCGTTCGACGCATCGTAATGGTACTGCACGTTGGCCCGGTTCGCGCCCTCGCTGCCATCGGCCAGCGCCCGGTCGCCGCGGATACCCTCCAGTGGCCACGGGCCGCCGCGCTTCACCGTCAGGAAGCCCGCCAGGGTGCGCAGCAGCATCCCCTTGTCCAGGCTCTTCAGCAGCGCGCGGGAGCGTATCTGCGGCCGCCGCTCCACCAGATCGAAGATCGTGCCGCCACGGATGTCGATCCGCCCGGAGACCCACAGATTGGCCAGCGTGTCGATATTGGGCCGGCGGACCAGTGCCGCCACTGCCCCCTCGTCGGCCACCGCTATGGCCAGCGCATCGTTCGCGAGGCCCGCGGGAACGGTGGACCCATCCCACAGTACGAAGCCGAGATCGAGGCCGAGCCGCTCGCGCGCATGGGCGAGCAACTGGGCGAAGCGGGTCAGACGCGAGGACGAACTCAAAATATGCCTCCGATAGGCCTCCCGGCCAAAGCCGCGCGGATATGCCGGGGCCAAACGGCATCTTTCCGTTCCTGAGTCTAAATGAACAGAACAAAATCATGGAGGCGTTCGATGCTCTCCGCGAACAAACCCGAACCCGCGCTGGTGGCGTCGGGCTGGGGCGGTGGATGCGGGTGCGCCGGCCATAGCTTATTTCCGTCCCGTTCGGTACACTGAACCGGCTGTACGGCATGAGATAGGGAGCGAAGAAGATGTCCAACGCCAATGGCCCGACCCGGCGCCATCTGTTGCAGGCGGGCGCTGTGGTCGGCGGGGCCACCCTGGCCGGCCGCACCGTATGGGCGCAGGCCAAGGCGGCCCCGACCAAGGTGCTCGATTTCCTGACCTACGCCGACATAGCCAAGGTCGAGCAGGAAGGCCAGTTCGTGTTCTACTGCCACGAGAACGAAGCCGGCACCGCCGCCATCGTCGACGCCTTCACCAAGGATTTTCCAAAAATTCAGGGCAGCTACGTCCGGGCGCAGACCGGCGCGCTATACAGCAAGATCCTGGCCGAACGCAGTACCGGGCGGTTCGACGTGGACGCGATCCAGTTCTCCGACCTTGCCCCCGCGATCGATTTCCAGAAGAAGGGCGGCTACGAGATCTACCACTCGCCGGAGGCAGGTGCATACCAGGCGCAGTACCTCAGCGATCCGCCGGGTGCCTATTTCTGGACCGGCGTGGACTTCACCGGTATCGTCTACAGCAAGGCACGCGTGCCGGAGGCGGAGGCGCCGAAGACCTGGAAGGACCTGCTCGACCCGCGCTGGCGCGATACGATCAGCTGCAAGATCGCCGCCTCCGGCCTGCAGTTCGTGCAGTGGTACGAGCTGCGCAAGCTGTACGGCGACGCCTACTGGACGAGCTTCGCCAAGCAGCGCCCGCACGCCTTCGACAGCCGCGTGCAACTGATGGACCGCCTGGCGCGCGGCGACGACAAGGTGACGGCGGTGGGCGAATACGCCGCCTATGTGCTGTACCAGAAGAAGAACGCGGATATCGGTTTTGTCGCCCCCGCGGACGGGCTGCCGGCTACGCCGCTGATCGTGGGCGCGGTGAACCGCGCGCCGCATCCCGAGGTGTCCAAGCTGTTCGTCGACTGGGCAATGTCGCTGCGCGGCCAGAAATTCTACCAGGACAACCTGAACCTGATCTACGGCTCGGTGCGCGACGACGCCCCGCCGATGCTGACGGGCGCGCGGCTGCGTGACTTCAAACTGCTGGTGCCGACCAACCTGGCCGACTACGTCGCCAGCCACGACGAGTTCAACAAGGTATGGAGTGCGATGCTCGGGCTGTAGCCCGTGTCCCACATGGTGATCGCGCGGCGCTCGCTGCCGCGCATCTCCGCACAGGCGATTGCCGGCATGCTGCTGGCGGCAATCGTCGGCGTGCTGGTGCTGTATCCGATCTTCTTCCTGTTGCAGGCCGCGCTCGACGTCGGCGATCCGGACGTGCGTCCGCCAAGCGCATACGGCTTCGGAAATTTCATCGCGCTGGGCCACTACGCGTCCATCCTGGGCAACACCATCGGCGTCTCGCTGGCGGCGACCGCGATGGCGATGATCTTCGGCTTCGTCACCGCCTGGATTCTGTCGCGCACCAACGTGCCGTACCGCCGCACGCTGGAGCAGTTGATGGCGGTGCCGTACTACGTGACGCCGCTGCTCGGCGCCTTCGCCTGGAGCCTGCTGGGCGCCCCGCAGAGCGGGTTCATCAACCAGCTCTGGCGCGCGGCCGGCGGCAGCGGTGCGCTGATCGACATCGTCACCCCATTCGGCATCGCCTGGGTGATGGCGCTGTTCGAGGGCTCCGTCGCCTTCGTCATGATCGGCGCGGTGATGAAGTCGATGGACCCATCGCTGGAGGAGGCGTCCCAGGTAATCGGTGCCGGCCGGCTGCGTACCATGGTGCGGGTGACGCTGCCGCTGGTGGCGCCGGGCGTGCTGGGCGCGGCGATCTACGTGTTTGCCGAGATGCTCGGATCATTCTCGGCCGCACTCGTGCTCGGCCTGCCCACGCGATTCTATGTGGTGACGACCGCGATCTATCAGATGATCTCGCAATACCCGCCGCGCATTCCGCTGGCCGCCGCGATGGGCGTATCGCTGTTCGCGATCATGTTCGCGATGATGGCGATCTACCGCCACATCGTCACCTCGCGCAGCTTCGTCACCGTCACAGGCAAGGCGTTCCGGCCGCGCCGGATGGACATGGGCGGGTTGCGCTGGGTGCTATTCGGGGTCTGCGCCTTTTATATCCTGCTCTCCGTCGTGCTGCCGATGGCGACGCTGGCCTACGTCTCGGTGCAGAAGATCGCGGTGGCCTTTCCCGCCGCCACCAACTGGACGCTGGCGAACTACCGTGGCGCACTGACCATGAACGCGGTGCGTTCGGCGCTGAGCAATTCGCTGCTGCTGGGACTCGCCACCGCGACGATCGGCACGCTGCTGACGGGGCTGCTGTGCTGGATCGTCTATCGCTCCCGTCTGCCCGGGCGGGGCGCGATCGAGTACATCGCCATGTTCCCGCAGGCGGTGCCGCGGCTGGTGTTCGCCTTCGGCATGATGTGGGCGTGGCTGGTTCTGCCGGTGCCGATCTACGGCACGATCTGGATATTGCTGATCGCCTACCTGACGGTGTTCATGCCGCTGGGCATGCGCACGATCTCCGGCGTGATGCTGCAACTGGACAAGTCGCTGGAGGAATCGGCACAGATGTGCGGCGCGCCCTGGATCTACCGGCTGCGCACGGTGACGATCCCGCTGCTGCGTCCGGGCCTGCTGGCCTGCTGGCTGCTGCTGTTCATCGCCAGCGTGCGCGAACTCGGCGCCTCGATCCTGCTGATGGGGCCGCACAGCAAGGTGATTACGCCGGCGATCGTGGAGTCCTGGTTCGCCACCAGCGCCGAGCTGACGGCGGCGATGGCACTGATCCAGACGGTGGTGGTGGCGGCGGCGATGGGAGTTTTCGTCATGCTGACGCGCCAGGCGGCCAGACACGGGGGCGAGTGATATGGCGTTTTGGAACAAGCCCGCCGTGCCGGCGTCGGCGCTGCGGGCGGCGCCGATCGAGGTGGAGGACCTGCGGATCCAGTACGGCAACGTTGTTGCCGTGCGCGGCGTCAGTTTCGCGGTGCGGCCCGGCGAGCAACTGACCCTGCTTGGCCCTTCCGGCTGCGGCAAGACGACCACGCTGCGCGCCCTGGCGGGGCTGGAGCGGCCGACCGCGGGTACCATCCGCGTCGGCGGCCAGGTGGTGTATTCCTCCGCCCAGCGCATCGACATTCCCGCCGAGAAGCGCGGGCTGTCGATGGTGTTCCAGTCCTACGCGATCTGGCCGCACATGACGGTGTTCGACAACGTCGCCTACGGGTTGCGGGTGCGCAAGCGGCCGAGGGCCGAGATCGAGACGCGGGTGCATGCGGCGCTCGAACTGGTGCAGATGGGTGCCTATGCCGCGCGGCGCGCCTCGCAACTTTCAGGCGGGCAGCAGCAGCGCGTCGCATTGGCGCGCGCCTGCGCCTTTTCGCCGCAGGTGCTGCTGTTCGATGAGCCGCTGTCCAATCTGGACGCCAAACTGCGCGCGGACATGCGCATCGAGCTGCGCGAGTTGCAGCACCGGCTCGGCGTAACCTCGGTCTATGTCACGCACGATCTGGAGGA
>PKWQ01000078.1 GCA_003133265.1 Acetobacteraceae bacterium | reverse complement strand
ATTTCCGGGTGAAAGCAAAGCAAGCCCAGGACTCTGCCCTAGAGACGCAGCCTCCGGATGGCGCTCGGCTGCTTTCCAAACCTTTTGATGGCCTTTGACTCACAATGGCACCAACCGCTCGGTCCCACGTCGCCCACGATCTCTCAGGATGCCCGTCGATACCCGCGTGGGATAGACGGGGGTTACGGGGGACCGCTACGCAACGTCCCGGCGGCGAGCGCGCACAGCACCGACGCCGGAGCCGCGTGCATTGGGGGTTCCCTTTTTGGACCGCATCTTGGACACCGTCGGGTTGTCCAACTCCTTCTCCACGGCCTTGACCACCACCCCCTGCCAACCCGGGCCCATCGCGCGCAGGCGCCCGAGCGTTTCCGCCGGAAACCGAATGGTAACCAGCTGCTTCGGCGCCGCGAGCTTCGGCCGCCCGCGGCACACAATCTTGCCCCCATCGCGCACCGTGGCGGCGGCGAAGAACGCATCCGTCAGCTCCGGGGCGTCGTCGCCGCTATCCAAGATGCTCGATCCAGCAGCTTTCTTCTTTGCCATGTGCGTGCCTCACTGAGATGATGCACCGAGCGCTTCCGCACGGCGTCCAGACCGGAACGACCAGCGGACCGCCGAGATATTCGGCGGATATGTAGCGGGCGTCGCCATAGTCCATGCAGTCGTCGGCCAGCATGGCGTGCAGCCCGGCGAACACCGCGGCCGCATCGGCGAAATCCAGGGGGCCTCTGCGAGCGTCGCCGCGCGTTGAGCCACAGCGCAGGTGATCCGCATAAATTATCGTAGCTACGTTTAATGCCGATGTCGATATCCATAATAGGTAATCTGCTCAATGCCGCCATTATGCGGTCGCGCGGCGTGTGAAGCGGCAACCTTTCGGGACCGCCCGGGTGATGGCAATTGGTCGCCGCGATCGGCCCAGCTATATCCGGACACGCTTCAAACCGAATCAGCGAACGCCTGATTGAATAGGGTGGCCCCACCGCCTACCTTCTGATCTGGGCGCGAGCATGGCGCCAAGGCGGAGAAAATGAAACAGCCGACCGATATGGAGCGATGCGCGGTCGATACCATCCGCATGCTGGCAATCGACGCGGTCCACAAGACGAAATCGGGACATCCCGACTGGGTCAGTGGCGCCATACGGCTGTCGGTGATGCGCATCGAGTTCGGTGGCCACATCGAGAAGCCCGTGGAATGACGGAGATAAGCACAACGCTCTCGGACGCGCTGGTCATTTTCGGCACCACCGGCGATCTTGCGTACAAGCAGATCTTTCCGGCGCTCTACGGCCTGGTGCGGGATGAGGGACTGGCGACGCCCATCATCGGGGTAGCCAGACAAGGATGGTCGCTCGATCAGTTGCAGGCGCGCGTGCGCGACAGCCTGCAGCATTACGGCGGCGCCACCGACACCGATGCGCTCGGCCGCCTGATGAGCCAGCTCCGCTACGTCGGTGGCGACTACAACGACCCCGCCACTTTCGCCGCGCTTCGCAAGGAGTTGGGCGAGGCACAATGCCCGCTACACTATCTCGCCATACCGCCCAGCATGTTCGGCGTGGTCGCTGGCCAGCTCGCCAAATCGGGATGCGCCGGGCATGGCCGGCTGATAATCGAAAAGCCGTTCGGCCACAACGCCCAGTCCGCACGCCAACTGGACCACATCCTCGAACAGCATTTCCCCGAAGAACAGATATTCCGCATCGACCACTATCTCGGCAAGGAGCCGGTGCAGAACATCCTGTATACGCGTTTCGCCAACCCGCTGTTCGAGCCGCTGTGGAACCGCCTTTACGTGCGCAGCATCCAGATCACCATGGCGGAAAATTTCGGCGTGCAGGAACGCGGCCGGTTCTATGACGAAACCGGTGCCATGCGCGACGTGGTGCAGAACCACCTGCTGCAGGTACTCGCCAACCTGACCATGGACCCGCCATCGGGCGATGATCACCAGTCCACGCGCGACAAGAGAGCCGACCTACTGAAGGCAGTACGTCCGCTCGACCCCGCGCATGTCGTGCGTGGCCAGTATGCCGGCTATCGTGCGGTGCCGGGAGTGCGGCCGAATTCCACGGTCGAGACCTTTGTCGCGGTCAAGATCGCGATCGACAACTGGCGATGGGCCGGCGTGCCGATCTACATTCGCGCCGGCAAGGCATTGTCTCTGACCGCGGCCGAGGTCATCGTCGAATTCAAGCGGCCGCCGCGCGAGACGTTCGGGGAGCACGTCCCGAACTCATCGAGCCATCTGCGCATGCGCATCGGCCCCGACGTCGCCGTCGGCCTCGGCGTGCGCGTCAAGACCCAAGGTGAGCGGATGGTGGGTCACGATGTCGAGCTGATGCTGAACGAGCAGCCCGGTTCCGAACTGCCACCATATCAGCGCCTGCTTGGCGATGCGATGCGCGGTATCCGCGACCTGTTCACCCGCCAGGACCTGGTGGATGCGCAGTGGCGCATTGTCGATCCGGTGTTGGACAACGTCACGCCGCTCCATACCTATGAGTGCGGCACCTGGGGACCCGACGAAGCGGCCGAACTGATCGGCACTGACGGGCCGTGGCATGACCCGAAGCCGGGGAAGGCAGAGTGATGGCGCCGCGCGGAACTCTGGGCTTGTTCGGCGCGAACGGTATCACATGAACGCGGCGCGTTCCTCGAACGCCACGGCCATCCGCTTGTCCCACAGGCGAATGCCGCCGGTGATCCCCGCTGCGTTCGGAACCAGTTTCACATTGTCCGGCAGCTGTAGCTTGATCAGCCGGGCGTTGCCGCCGCCGATATAGAGCGTGTCATAGGTGACCAGAACCTTCATGTAGCCGATCACCTTGCGCATCCGCCGGTTCCAGTGTCCGGCACCGATATCGTGCAACGCGGCGTTGCCGACGTACTGGTCGTACGTCCTGCCGGTCTTCACCGGGTGCTGGCTCATTTCGAGGTGCGGACCGAGGCGTCCGTTCTCGAACAGCGCGAAGCCCATCCCGGTGCCCATTGTCAGCACGCATTCCAGGCCGCGGCCGCTGATCACCCCGAGTCCCTGTATGCTGGCGTCGTTCAGAATCCGGGCCGGCTTGCCCAAATGCCGGGCCAATTCCGCGGCAAGCGGAAAACGGTGCCAGTCCTTGGTGCGGAGATTGGGCGCGGTGAGCACGAGGCCGGCCCGCACCACGCCGGGAAATCCGACCGAGATCCGATCAAACAGCCCCAGCGGCCTTGCCAGTTCGACCAATGCGGCAACGACAGCTTCCGGCTTGGCGGGCGTCGGCGTCTCCACGTGCCGTGGTCCCGCGATCATCTCCGCGGCAAGATTGAGCACCCCGGCCTTGAGATGGCTGCCGCCGATGTCGATGGCGAGCGTCAATGGTTGGGTCCGCGGGTCCGGCTTGCTCGTGGTTGGCATGGGATTCCGTCTCCTGTTTCGCCTGCTCGATCGCCGCACGCGGCGTCATGCCGGCTCGGCCCACGCCCGCATCCGGTCGAAGCACCCATCGGCAGTGATGCGCTCAACGGCCTTCGGATCGCCACGCAACATCTCGAACTTCGTTTCCTCGCTCTCACGCCAGAATCGGATGTCGAACCGCTGCGAGCCGAGGCGCAGATCCAGCACTGTGAGGTCGGGTAGCCACGCCGGCAATAACGGATCGATATACAGCTTGCCGCGCGGCGCGTCCGGCTGGATGCCCAGGATCGCCTGCAACAGGGAGAAGACCGAGCCGGCCGCCCAGCCTTGCGGCACGTTGGCGCCGACATACTGAACCGGAAAGGTCGTCGCGTCGCGCTCCAATGTCGTGTAGAGCTCGGGAAGCTGGTTCAACAGAAAATGGCTTCCCGCATCGCTGATATCGCGGGCGATCCGACCGACCTCCGCACCGAACCCGTAACGCTTGAAACCGAGCGCGATGATGGCGTTGTCGTGCGGCCAGACCGACCCGGTCTGGTAATTGTATGGATTATACGCCGGATTGAGCGCGGACAGTGTGCGGATGCCCCAGCCGCTCCACATATCCGGCGCCATCAGCCGCTCGACCACCTTCCGGGCGCGCTCCGGCGGCACGATCCCGGACCACAGGCAGTGGCCGACATTGGAGGCGACCGTCAGCACCTTCTGCTTCTCACCATCCAGAGCATAGGCGTAGAAACCAAGGTCATCGTCCCAGAACGCTTCGTTGAACCGCTTGAACAGCACGCCGGCCTTTTCCCGTAGCGCGCATGCCCGATCCGGCTTGTCCAGCGCATCGAAAACCTCCGCCATTCGCTGCCAGGCATCATAGACATAGCCTTGCAGCTCGCAGAGCGCCTTCGGCCCCTTCACCAGCGAGCCATCGGGATAGACGACGGAATCGCCGGAATCCTTCCAGCCCATGTTCTCGTAACCCGCCGACGAGCGCGTCTGGTACTCCTGAAACCCGTCGCCGTCACGGTCGCCATATTTGTCGATCCAGACGAGGCAGCCCTCGGCTGTCTGCAGATGCTGCTCCAGCAACGTCCGGTCCCCCGTCGCCCGCCAGGCCGCGTGCAGCACGATCAGGAACAGTGGTGTCGCGTCCGCGGTTCCATAATAGGGCGTGTGCGGGATCAACTTGAAATGCGCCAGTTCCCCGTAGCGCATCTCGTGCGGGATCTTGCCGGGTTCGGCGTCGCGGTACGGGTCATCCAGCTGCGCTTGCAGCGAGCCGAGAATATCCAGCGTGCCACGCGCGAACTCCGGATAGATCTGCAAATTCTGTAGCGAGACAATCAGGCTGTCGCGGCCGAACGGTGCGACGAACCATGGCACGCCCGCCGCCGGGAGAAACACCATGTGGTCCGTCCCGGCGATCGGCAGGCGGAGCGCGGCCATATCCTCCAGCGCCTGGCGGTAGAGGCGGTAGAACTCCTCGTTGCTAGTGCGGATTTTCAGCACCGTCCTCAGCCAGTCGGCCAGAGTTTCGGCATGGTGCGATTTGTGGACGTCTCCGATGCAGTCATGCGGGGCGGCGAAATGCCGCTCGCCGTCGCTGAGCGCATAGAGCAGGCAACAATGCCACGCCGCGCCGGGATCGAGCGCGATCTCGAAGCTGAGCCGTCCGTTGGAATACACCGCCTTCTGCTGCGTCGGCGTCACCGTGATTGCTCGGCTGAAATCACGATTCCGATACAGGGTACGGAGCGTCTGACGGCGGGGCGACCAGTCGGTGGTGATGCGCCCACGGCGCACGATGTTGTCCGTTTTCACCTCGAATATGTCGGCGAAGTCACAGCGCAGCGCAATCTCGAGCTGGAAGCGCACATGTTTGCGGCCATTGTTGGTGACGTCGAGGTCCTCGTGCATGCCGCCACTGATCGAGCGGCTGATGGTGAGGCCAAGGGTGCGCTGCGGGATCGGACCGTCCTCGGTGGCGATCGCCCGGTTGGTGAGATAGACCCGTGCGGCAGCGTAGGTGATCGCGCCGCCGTTCAGCAGGTCCCATGGCTCGCCATTGGCGAAGATCGCCCAACTGCTGAGCACGCGCGTGTCGAGGAAATAGAGGCCGCGCTCGCTCGGCCACTCGATCTGGCTGTCCTGCTCGGTGACCAGCACGGTCTGACCGTGGTGGATCGAGATTTGCGGCGGACCGACCTGCACTTTGAACGGCATGACACGTCCCCCGATTGTTGCTTCGGCGCCTCGCACGCCCCGAAATCGACTGCGACCCATTCTGGTCGCTTGCCGGTTATCTCCGACAAATGTGCGTAGGCACTACTGATTTTCCTGAAGTCCGCTCATGCTACCGCCATAAGCGGTTGCGCCTCCGGCATCGCGAACCCCGCAGTCATCACCGCGCAGATCCCGGCCAGAGCCAGCGCAATGAACGCCGTCTGCGCGCCCAGGCTGCTGGCGATGGCTCCCGCTACCGTGTTGCTCACCGTCGCCGCCACCCCGATTGCCAGCCCGAGTATACCCATCCGCAGATTGAACCGCCCGCCGCGCCCGGAGATGTCGGCCGCCACTAACGGCGTGATCACCCCGAACACCGCGCCACCCAGCCCGTCCAGCGCCTGCACCGGAATGATCCACAGCGGATCGGTTACAACCGCCAGCAGCAGCGCCCGCGCCGGCAGCGCGCAGAACCCCACCAGCAGCACGCCACGCCGCCCCCACCGCTCCACCGCCCGGCCCGCCAGCGGCGACAACAGCGCCACCAGCATCTGAGGTACGAGGATGCAGGCGGCAATGATCAGGTTGGCATTCTGGGCGGCGCGTTTGGTGATCTCCACCCCCGCCAGCGGCAGCATCGCCGCGTTGGACAGATGATACAGAATTGTGCATGCGACATACGCCAGCAGCCGTCGGTCCAGCAACACGTCGCGCACCGCCTCGCGCGTCGGCCCCGACAGCTTCGCCGGCGGCGGCACCGCGATCTGCCGCCCCAGCGACCGCAGCGCCAGCAGCGCCGGCACGCACAGCAGTGCGGCCAGCCAGAACACGGCCCGCGTCGACACCCAGGTGCCGCATGCCCCCATCAGCCCCGCCCCCACGGCACTGCCAATCGCCGCGTACCGTGCGTTGCGCCCCAGCCGCTCCGCCAGGGCCGCGGCACTCACCAGGCCCAGCGTCAACGCCGCCGCCTTGCTGCGCAGCAGGTCGACGAGCAGCCCTGCCGGCACCTGCGCCAGCATCGCCGACGCCTCTCCGCGAGTTGCACGGCACAGCGGATTTGTCGACGTTTGGCATGGCCTGCGGCCAGCGTCTGGCCGGTCAGCTCCCCACGCGGCGGCTTGCCCACCGGGCGTGCGACCGAACCTTCACGCGATGAATCACCTCAAAAAACATCGGCACCCCTCGCACGCAGTTACGAACAAACGGCGTGAGATTTTGCCGAACGACACGTTTTTCTTAACAATATTCCACCGCCGTGCGATCTCCCATGACGACGTGAACATTTGCAGTCCAAAGCGAATGGTCAACGCAGCCGGTCTTCAAGAGTCCCTTCTATGTAAACGGCTTTCTAAGCGCCGTTCGCCTAAGAGGGATTTTTGCAGTCCAATGTTACAGCTATGTGAATCTTCCCGTTATTCCACACACGATGTCGTGGTGAATAACGGCGGATTAGCCGGGGGACGCTACCATCCCCCACTGTGGGCAGTCTGAATGCCCTCTGGTAAATCACCGCAGAATCAGCGATTTTCGGTCCATTATATGGCCGGCCCGACGCTCAGAAGGAGCGAGGCCGTATGGACGGGAGAGACCGGATGGACAACGTCTTTGAGGAGGCAGACCTGCGCTCGGGTCTCAGGGACGGCGGGCAAGTGCTCGGGGCGTTCATTGTCGCGCGCAGCGAAGAAGACTTTGTCATCTACCTGCGGTGCAACTGGATACGGGGCCGGGGCTTCCGGATCATTCGGACCTGGCGTGGTTCGTCCGGCGACAGGACTTTCAAGAATCTGCAGTCGGCGTGGGGGTTCGTCAGGAAATTCCACTTCCTCGGCCGCGTCACAATCTATCCTGCCGGCGATCCCGAGCTTCGGCAGTTCGTTGGCGTGTCTCCGAAAGATCTTGGGGAGCCCGTCCCCGTGGTTCGTGCTGTCGCCGTCGCGGATGGGGCCCCTCCCCCGTTGGCCGATCACGCGACCCCGGAGCTCGGTCCCGAGTAGAACACAGGCCGTCATCGCGGCCGCCCTCGCGGCGGCCAT
>PKWQ01000421.1 GCA_003133265.1 Acetobacteraceae bacterium | reverse complement strand
CAGGGCCGGCGCGGCGCCCTCGGGCGCGCCGGCCGCCGGGGGCAGCAGGTCGCGCACCGTGCCGAACACCACCGGCGCGAACGCGTAGGAACCCTGGCTGAACGCGGTGACCAGCGCCACCACGCGCGCGGTGTCGGTGGGCGAGAACTCGGCCTGGGCGATCAGCGGCGGTATCGAGGCGGCATTGCCGATCCCGGCGCCGAACAGCACGATGCCGGCGATCAGCAGCGGAACGTTCGCGCCGCCGGCCGCCAGCAGCACCAGCGAACCGCAGACCTGCATCAGGTAGTTCGCCGCCGCCAGCAGCCGCCGATCCGCGCGCGGCGGCAGCAGCCAGCCGAGCAGCGAGCGCCCGGCGATGGCGCAGCCGGTGGCGAGCCCGGTCGCGGCGCCGGCTCCGGTGGTGCCGAACGCGGGCACCAGCAGCGAGAACAGATGCGCGATCAGCCCGATCTGCACGAACAGCCCGAGCGACGAGGCGGCTGTCAGGGTGAGGAAGCGAAAGTTCCGAAACAGCGCGCGCCCGGGCAGCGCCGGTTCGCCCGTGTGCATTGGCGCTGTCGCCGGCGAGCCGGCATGGTCGCCGTCGGGGGCCTGCCCCATCTGGGCCGGGGACGCGGTGAAATAGCGCACCGCCAGCAACCAGATCACCGTGACCGTGACCGTTCCCATGAGCGCGGCGGCGCCGGGAAACCCGAGCCAGGCGATGAGCGCGACCCAGAGCGGTGCAAGCAGTACCCCGCCGACGCTGGCGCCGTTATAGGCGAACGACAATGCCGCCGGCCTGCGGCGCACGAACCAAGGCGACACGATCGCATTGATCGCGGCGGTGCTCGTGCCGGCCCAGCCGGAGCCGCTGAGCATCGCTGCGGCGAACAACTGCCACGGTTCGCGCGCGACGGCCCAGCCGAAAAAGCCGATCGCCATCATCACCGCTCCTGCCCGGGCGACCGTCGGCACGCCGAAGCACCGATGCAGGGCGGCGAGGTTGGCCACGACCATCGCGCCGAACAGGAAATGCACGGTGACCGCAGCGGAGACCAGCGAGATCGACCACCCGCGCGCCTCCTGCACGGCATGCAGGAACACCGGCGGCCCATAGAAACCCACGCCCCAGCCGACGATGGCCATCACGAAGGCGGCGCCGACGACATGCCAGCCGAAGAACGGCCGCTCCCGTCCGCGCGCGTCGTGTGTGGTCGTGCTGGTCATCGTCGGATCTCCGGCGGATGCGGGCGACGTCCTCACACTCGCCTGGAGGCGTGGGCCGTTGTTACAGCCGCAACCGTAGCCCGCCGCCAGCCCGCGGCCTAGCCTGGCCCTGGACGGACGCGGTCACACCGAAAAATACTTCGCCCGTGGGTTCAGCACCACGATGGCGCTGGTGGATTGTTCAGGGTGTAGCTGCCACTCGTCCGACAGCGACACGCCGATGCGCTCGGCCTGCAACAGCTTCAGCAGCGGCGCCTGGTCCTCCAGCTTCGGGCAGGCCGGATAGCCGAAGGAATAGCGCGAGCCGCGATAGCCCTGCGACAGCATTTTCTCGATGTCGCGGTCGTCCTCGGCGGAAAAGCCCAGCTCGGCGCGGATGCGCTTGTGGGTGTATTCCGCCATCGCCTCCGCCATCTCCACCGACAGCCCGTGCAGATACAGATAGTCCTGGTAGCGGTTCTCCTCGAACCAGACCCGCGCCGTGTCGGATGCCTTCTGCCCGACGGTGACCACCTGCAAGCCGATCACGTCGCGTTCGGCGTCGTCCACGTCGCGGAAGAAATCGGCGATGCACTCGCCGTCCTCCTTCGGCTGGCGTGGCAGGCTGAAGCGGGCGCGTTCGGTTGTCCCGTCCTGGTCGAACACGATCAGGTCGTTGCCCTGGCCGGCCGCCTTCCAGTAGCCGTAGGCGGCCTGCGGCTTCAGAATGTCCTGCTGCTCGCAGATCGTCAGCATCCGGCGCATCACCGGGCGCAGCTCCTGTTTCGCCCAGCCGAGGAAATCGTCCAGGTTGCGGCCCTGTTTCCTGAAGCCCCACTGGAGCTGATACAGGCTACGCTCGTTCAGGAACGGCACGATGGCCTTGGCCGGCGCCTCCAGCACGCGCGCGCCCCAGAACGGCGGCGTGGGAACCGGCACGTCGCGCGTCAGAAGCTGGCGCCGTGCCCGCACGATGGCGACATCTACCGGGCGGAAGGCGCGGGCATCGGCCTGGCCCAGCGTGCGCGCGGTGTTGCGCGACTTGCCGACCCGCTTGGCCTGGGTCGCCGCCAGATAATCGTCGAACGCGTTGCCGGTCACCCGGTCCATCAGATGCAGCCCGTCGAACGCATCGCGCGCATAGGCCACCCGGCCCGACGCATAGGCGCGGACGCAGTCGTCCTCCACATAGTTTCGTGTCAGCGCCGCGCCGCCGAGCAGGACGGGAATGTCCAGATCGAGCCGCGACAGCTCCTCCAGATTCTCGCGCATCACCACGGTGGATTTCACCAGCAGGCCAGACATGCCGATGGCGTGCGCGTGATGTTGCTTCACCGCCGCGACCATGTCGGCCAGCGGCACCTTGATGCCGAGATTGATCACCCGGTAGCCGTTGTTGGTCAGGATGATGTCGACCAGGTTCTTGCCGATGTCGTGCACGTCGCCCTTCACCGTGGCGAGCACGATGGTGCCTTTCTCCTGGCCCGCCACCCGCTCCATCATGGGTTCCAGATAGCCGACGGCGGCCTTCATCGTCTCCGCGCTTTGCAGCACGAAGGGCAGCTGCATCTTGCCGGCGCCGAACATCTCGCCGACAACCTTCATCCCGTCCAGCAGGATGGTGTTGATGATGTCCAGCGGCGCGTTGGTCTTCAGCGCCTCGTCCAGCTCGTCGGTCAGCCCCTTGCGGTCGCCGTCGATGATGCGGTCCTTCAGCCGCCCCTCGACCGTCTCCGCCCGCTTCTTCACCGTGGCATCGGCGAGCTTGCGATCGGCGAAGATCTCCAGCAGGCGTCGCAACGGATCGTAGCCTTCCGCGCGGCGGTCGAAGATCAGATCCTCGGCGACCTTCACCTCTTCCGGCGCGATCAGGTGCAGCGGACGGATTTTCGATACATGCACGATCGCGCCGGTCATGCCCGCGCGCACCGCGTGATCGAGGAACACCGAGTTCAGCACAGCGCGCGCGGCCGGGTTCAGGCCGAAGCTGATGTTGGACAGGCCGAGAATGATCTGGATGTCGGGGAACGCATCGCGGATCAGCCTGATCCCCTCCAGCGTCCACTGGCCGAGCTTGCGGTCGTCCTCGTTGCCGGTGGCGATGGTGAAGGTCAGCGGGTCGATCAGCAGGTCGGACTGGCGCAGCCCGTGCTTGTTGCAGGCGAAATCCACCAGGCGCGCGGCGATGCGCAGCTTGTCCTCCGCCGACTTCGCCATGCCGACCTCGTCGATGGTCAGCGCGATCACCGCCGCGCCGAAGCGCTTGGCCAGCACCAGCCGGTCGGTGGCTGCCTTCTCGCCGTCCTCGAAATTGATCGAGTTGATGATCGGCTTGCCGCCATGCAGCTTCAGCGCCGCCTCGATCACCGGGGTTTCCGTGCTGTCGATCGCCAGCGGCGAGTTCACCGAGGAGGTGAAGCGGCGGACCACCTCGTTCATCTCGGCTGTTTCATCGCGGCCGACGAAGGCGGTGCAGACATCCAGGCTGTTCGAGCCCTCGGCGATCTGCTCGCGCCCGACCGAGACGCAGCCGTCCCAGTCGTGCTTCTCCTGCAATTCGCGCCATTTCCTGGAGCCGTTGGCGTTGCAGCGCTCGCCGATGGCGAAGAACGCGTTCTCCTGGCGCAGCGGCACCGCCTGATACAGCGAGGCGACCGAGGGCACCCAGACCGGCTTGCGCGCGACCGGGGCGGGGCGGAAGCCGCCGCGCCGGCGCAGCATCGCATCCAGCGCCTGGATGTGCGGGATCGAGGTGCCGCAGCAGCCGCCGATCAGGTTCACCCCGTCCTCGGCGACGAAACGCTCGACCCAGCCGGCCATTTCCTCCGCGCCGAGCGGGTAGCGGGTCTGTCCGTCCACCAGCTCCGGCAGGCCGGCGTTGGGCTGCACCGACAGCAGGCCGGGCCAGTTGGCGGCCAGCCAGCGGATATGCTCGGCCATCTCCTGCGGGCCGGTGGCGCAGTTCAGGCCGATCAGCGGCACGTCCAGCGCCTCGATCACCGTCGCGGCGGCGGCGATGTCGGGGCCGACCAGCAGGGTGCCGGTGGTCTCCACCGTCACCTGCACGAAGATCGGCGTGTCGGTCTTCGCCGCCGCCCGCGCGATCTTGGCGCCGTTGACGGCGGCCTTGATCTGCAAGGTGTCCTGGCAGGTCTCGATCAGGATCGCGTCCACCCCGCCGGCGATCAGGCCCCGGCATTGGTCGGCCAGTGCTGCTTCCAGCGGGTCATAGGCGATGTTGCCCAGGCTCGGCAGCTTGGTGCCCGGCCCGACGCTGCCGATCACCCAGCGGTCGCGGCCGTCGGCGAAGGTTTCCGCCGCTTCCCGCGCCAACTCGCCGGCGATCCTGTTGATCTCGAAGGCGCGGTCCGCCAGATCGAACTCCCCGAGCGTGACCGAGGAGCCGCCGAAGCTGTTGGTTTCCACCATGTCGGCGCCGGCCGCGAAATAGCCGCGATGGATTTCCCGCACCAGATCGGGGCGCGAGAGGTTCAGCACGTCGGTGCAGTTTTCCCGTCCCCAGTAGTCCTTCTCCACATCCAGCGTCAGCGCCTGCACGCGGCTTCCCATGCCGCCGTCGCACAGCAGGACGCGGTCGCGCAGGGCATCGAGCAGATGGGGGCGGGGCATGTGCGGAGTCTCGTTCGGTTTCAGGCGTGCGTATGCTGCCGCGGGGTCGCGGCAATGGTGTCGGTCGTGACCCGCTCGGCCGGCCAGATGCACAGTTCCATCGGACCGGAAATGGCGATCCGCGCGCCCGGTACCAAGCCGGCGCCGCGCAGCAGATCGCGCATCGCCGCGTCGGAGAAACCTGGCCAGCGGTGCGCCAGCCGCGTGACGATGTCGGTGTCGCGGTGCGCCGCCAGATCGACCACGATCAGCCGTCCGCCGGGGCGCAGCACGCGGGCGGCCTCGGCCAGCACGAACTCTGGCTGCTCGGCGTAGTGCAGCACCATGTGCAGCAGCGCGATGTCGAACCCCGCATCGGACAGCGGCAGGCGGTACATGTCGGCCAGCCGCACCGCGCAATGCGCCAGATCGGCGCGCGCCAGCCGCGAGCGGGCCAGCGCCAGCATCTGCTTGCTGGCGTCCACCCCGAGCCCCTGGCTGATGCGCGGGGCCAGCAGTTCCAGCAGCCGGCCGGTGCCGGTGCCGATGTCCAGCAGGCGCCCGGCATTTTCGGGAATCAGGGCCAGCAGCGCGGCCTCGACGGTCTGCGCCGGCAGATCGAGCGCGCGCATCTCGTCCCAGTCCGCGCCCTGGCGGCGGAAGCTGTCGGAGGCGATGCGGGCGCGTTCGGCCAGCACCCGCGCGGCCTGCCGGCGGTCGGTCTCCAGCACCGGGTCGTCCTTGGGCAGCCGGGCCAGCAGGTCGCGCACCAGCGCGCCCTGCGCGTCGCCGGGCAGGGTGAACCAGACCTGCGAGCCTTCCCGCACCCGTTCCAGCAGGCCGGCATCGCCCAGCAGCTTCAGATGCCGCGACAGCCTGGGTTGCGACTGGCCGAGGATTTCGGTGAATTCCATGACGCAGAACGCCCCGCGCGCGGCCAGCGCCAGCAGGCGCAGCCTGGTGGGCTCGGCGGTGGCGCGAAGCGATGCGAGCAGATGATCCATGGCATTGCAAATGACATAAATATATCCTTATGTCCAGCCTATGGCCCTGTTCATGGATGCCCGTGTGCCTGTCCGGTTCGCCGCCCCAGATCAGCCGGGGGATCAGGCGGGGCCGGAGGATGCGCTGCTGATCGAAGGTGACGCGCCGGCTCCGCCCGGCCATGCGATGGCTCGGTTCGTGCTGCCGGAAAAGCCTGCACACCCGATCGGCTGCGCCTGCTGCCTGCCGCGCGGCCCGGTGGCGGAGGCGCTGACAAAACTGTTCCTGGCGCGGGTGCGCGGCGAGGTGGCGTTCTTCCGCGCCGTGGTGGCGCTGCCGGCGAGCGCGGCGGGCGCGGCGGCGATCCGCGCGGCGCTGGCCGACGATCCGCTGGTCTCCGCCCGGTTTCGCTTGGCATAATGTTCCGGTTGGCATGAAAACGGCCCCGGACTTGCGTCCGGGGCCGCGTTTCTCAGCCGGGCGGCAGGTTTATTTCAGCCAGCCCGCCAGGATCGCCAGCAGCAGCAGGGCGACGATGTTGGTGATCTTGATCATCGGGTTCACCGCCGGGCCGGCGGTGTCCTTGTAGGGATCGCCGACGGTGTCGCCNNAGATGGCGACGAACAGGCCGGTCACGATCACGCCGAGCAGCATCGCGCCCAGCGAGGCGAAGGCCGCGGCGCGGCCGGCGACCACGTCGATCACCACCCACAGCACGATCGGCGCCAGCACCGGCAGCAGCGAGGGGATGAGCATTTCCCGGATCGCCGCCTTGGTCAGCATGTCCACGGCGGTGCCGTATTCCGGCTTCGCCGTGCCCTGCATGATGCCGGGGATTTCCCGGAACTGGCGGCGAACCTCGACCACCACCGCGCCGGCGGCACGGCCGACGGCGGTCATGCCCATCGCCCCGAACAGGTAGGGCAGCAGGCCGCCGATGAACAGCCCGATCACCACGAACGGGTTGGTCAGCCCGAAATCCACCTTCAGGGTGGGGAAGTAGTGCAGCAGGTCCTGGGTATAGGCGGCGAACAGCACCAGCGAGGCGAGGCCGGCCGAGCCGATGGCGTAGCCCTTGGT
>PKWQ01000345.1 GCA_003133265.1 Acetobacteraceae bacterium | reverse complement strand
CGGGGTGCCGGGCGTTCCAGGCCAGCGGGAAACGTTCTTGCAGCGGCGGCTTGTGTCATTCGAATTCCTTGATCGTCACGGAAACAGTCAGGTCCGGCAATATCTCCACGTCGGCCGATACCGGAATTACCAGCGTCGACTCCCGCTCTTCCAGCACCAGCGGGCCCTCCAGCCGGGTGCCCGCGGGCAGGGCATATCGCTCATAGACGTTCACGCGGCCGAACCCGCGCTTGAGGGGCAGGTAGATGTCGCGCTGCTGCGGCATCTTCCCGGCCTGCCCGCGCCTGCCCCCCCAGTTGAAACCGCGCGTAGCCGACACCGAACGTCCGGTCAGACGCCAGGTCATGACTTGGAGCCTCGCCTCGGGCACCAGGTGGCCGTACAGTTCCTGGTAGCGCGCCTCGAATACCGCGCGCACGGTGGTCTCGGCGTCCGCGCCAAACGTGCGCAAGGGCATTGCGATGGGCACGTTGTCGCCTTGCCCGTAGTAGCGCATTTCGGCACCGATCACCCATTCCAGCGCTTCCGCGCGAGCGCCTGCGACATTCAACTCCGATTCCGCGTCCACGCGCAGCCGCCGCATCCGTTCGTTGACTTGGTCCCACGCAACCTCTTCCAGGAGAGCGGGCTGCGACCATGAACGGTCCGCGCGAGCGGGCGCGGCCAGCATGCCCAGGCAAGACCCGGCCCCCGCCGCGATGCAGGCGAGCAGACTGGGGATTCTCAACTTGCGCGCGACCTCGGCGGCATGCACCGGACCCGCGCCCCCGGTGGCGACCAAAGTGAAATCCCGGGGATCGTGACCTTTCTCGGCAATATGGATGCGGGCCGCGCTCGCCATGTTCTCATTCACCATGTCGTGTATGCCCCACGCCACGTCGAGGGTGTCCATACCCAACTGGTCCGCCAGGTGTTGCAGGCCCTTTATCGCAAGGTCCTTTCTAAGGATCATTTCCCCGCCCAGGAAATTGTCGGGATTGAGATAGCCCAGCACGAGGTCGGCGTCGGTGACCGTGATGTCCGTGCCGCCGTTGCCGTAGCACGCCGGCCCCGGAACGGACCCGGCTGACNNCGCCGATCTCGACGAGATCGATGCTGGGAATCAGGATCGGCAGCCCGGAGCCGCGCTTGAAACGATGGACGCGCGCGCACTCAAAGCTATATGCCACCGGCGGCTCGCCGTCCGCCACCACGCACGCCTTCGCGGTCGTTCCCCCCATGTCGAAAGCGAGGATCCGTTTCACCCCTTGCGCGTGAGCCGTGTTCAGCGCCGACAGCACTCCCGCGGCGGGACCCGACTCGAGCAGGAAAATGGGCGTATGCGCCGCGGCCCGGGCCGACGTGAAACCGCCGCTGGAAATCATGATGTGCAGCGGAATGCCCGGCTTGACCGCACCGATGCGGGACTCCAGCTGGCGCAGATAGTCGGCGACGATTGGCTTCACGTAGGCATTGGCCGCGACCGTCGACGTTCGTTCGAACTCCTTGATCTCGTGCGTCAGGTCCGCCGACAGCGAAACCTCCACGCCGGGCAGCGCGGCCTGCAATTGCGCACCGATGGCGCGCTCATGCTCGTCGTTCAGATAGGAGTGCAGCAGCGACACCGCCACGGAGCGCACGCCCAGGGCACGGACTTCCTCCACCACCCGGTCCAGCTCCTGGGCCGTGAGCGCGGTCAGTACGTCCCCCGACGCGCTCAGGCGCTCGCGCGTCTCTACGCGCTTCTCCAAGGAAATGAGAGGTCGCGGCAAAGACAGCTCCAGGTCATAGATGTCGTAGCGCCACTCCCTTCCTATGTCCAGGACGTCGCGCATGCCTTCGGTCGTGACGAGCGCCGTCTCGACGCCCTTGCGTTCGATCAGCGTATTGGCGACGAGCGTCGTTCCATGAATCACCTCGTCCAGCATGACCTCGCCCTCGCCGCACGCACTCACCTGCCGCAGCAGATCCGCGGTTACCGTCGACACAGCCTCGCCCGGATCATCGGGCGTGGTCAACGTCTTTCCCACCCAGATCCGGCCGTCTGCCTCGCGCGTCGCCACGCCATCAGTAAACGTTCCGCCGATGTCGACGGCAATACGCAAGCTTTGCGATTTCAGCAGTGCTGATTGATTCTCCACGATCCGCCCTCTCTCTTGAGTGATATGACGTAGGGAATGATAGTAAAGCCGATTAACGATAGCAAATGGGAAATTCGTGTTGATTGATTCGTACCGCCTATATATTCTTTGAGCCTCTTGCAAAACTCCGATGCAAGGCATCATTCCACCATGCTCTTATCCGTGCAACAACGCCGCTCCAGGACGTTCTGCTCGACCCATTCGCCATACAGGAACACGCGCTTCTGGTGGCATAGCAAAATAACGTCCAGTGGAAATCGCATTCCTTTAATATCGAGCATCTCGATTCACGCCGTTCACGCCGTTTTTTGAAAGGCGCTCNNGAATAACCGAATCCGCTGCTCGATAGTTAGCGACAGAACCATTTTTCAGGCCACGGACAGCGGCCGGGCCACCAGCGAAACGCCTGGCGGCAAGGCCTGGACCCGGATGTCCGCCAGAAGAATATCAAGCAGGCGCTGCGCGCTGGGCGACAGCGAGCGCAGCCGGCGCGTGATCAGGCAAATCTCGCGCGACAGCGGCGGGTCGTGTAACTCGCGGAACACGAGTTCCGGGAAGTCCCGGCCCTTTAGAGCCATGGCCGGCAGAACCGAGTAGCGATTGCCCATGCTGAGCACGGCGAACAGCGACGTCGTGCTCGCGACCTCATCGTGCATGCCTCCCAGAACCGGCCAGTGGCCCGCGTGGCTGCGCAGGAACTGGCCGATGCCCGTGTCGGCGCTGAATGCCACGTACTGATTCGGCATCAGGTCGGCCCAGCGCAGTGGGCGATCGTCCTGAGCCAAGGGCGAATCCCGGTGGCACACCACGCCGTAGCGGTCGGCCACGAGAGGCGTGTAATCCAGGCCCGCATAGCCTTGGTGCTTGCTGTCGATGGCGAAGTCCACCTCGCCTTCGACCACCAGGCGCTCCACTTGCTGGGCCGCCGGGTCGCGCAGGGAAATGGTGACATTGGGATAGCTTTCGCGGAACTTCGGGATGGCGTGCACCAGGAACTGGTAGATCGCGGATGCCGCCGCCCCGATGCGGATGTGGCCACGCTCGCCCTGCGCGAGCGCCATCAGGTCGCCAATGGCGCTGTCGAAGGTGTTCACCACCTTTTCCGCCTCCGGCTTGAAGCGCTCGGCGGCTTCCGTCATGACCACGCGACGCGTCGTGCGGTCGAACATCCGCAGGCCTATCACCTCTTCGAACTGCTGGATTGTCGCTGTCAACGCGGACTGTGTGAGGAACAGACGCGAAGAGGCGACGGTGAACGAACCAGCCTCCGCCACGGCGAGAAAGCAGCGCAGGTGCTTGAGCGAAACCTTGTGTCTCATAGCTCGATTTTTCTTCAAATCAGAATAATTGGTTATTTTAATTTGTTTGTCATGATAAAAGTGTAAACCTAGAATTTATCTGCCACATGCAAGTGACGCGCGGCCAAGCGCTTGAAGTCCCCCGTTTTTCTATAAAGGAGCAACCCACATGAAGGTCTTAACGCGCGCAAGCGCCGCACTTCTCGCCTGCCTGCCGCTGTGTTTCGCTGCGACGACGGCCCATGCCCAAGATGACGGCTATCCGAACAAACCGGTACGCATCGTCGTGCCGTTCGCCGCCGGCGGTTCGACCGACATTGTGGCACGCCTGCTGGCCGACAAACTGACGGCCGAATTCAAGCAGCCCTTCGTGGTCGACAACCGGGCGGGCGCCGGCGGCAATATCGGTGCCGACGCGGTCGCGAAGGCACCGGCCGACGGCTACACCCTGCTCATGGCAACCACGGGCATTCTCTCGATCAACGGCTATCTGTACAATAACATGAGCTACGACGCGCTCAGAGACTTCGCACCGGTCAGCTATACCTCGCTGATCACCAACATCCTGGTCGTGTCGCCCAAGATTCCGGTGCGCTCGGTATCCGAACTCGTCGCCCTAGCCAAGAGCAAGCCCGGCGTGCTGAATTTCGCCTCCTCGGGCGTGGGCAGCTCCACCCACCTGTCGGGCGAACTGTTCAAGGCGATGGCCGGAATCAACATCCTGCACGTTCCGTACCGCGGTAGTTCCCAAGCCTTGACCGACGTGATCTCAGGCCAAGTGACCATGACGTTCGACAACGCGCCGTCTTCCATCGGCTTCATCCAGCAAGGCAAGCTGCGCGCCTTGGCCGTGACCAGCACCAAGCGCTTGCCCAACCTGCCAGAGGTGCCCACCATGGACGAAGCTGGTATCAAGGGCTACGAATCCCTGTCCTGGAGCGGTATCGTCGCCCCGGCCGCGACACCCAAGCCGGTGATTGCCAAGCTCAACCAGGCCATCGACCGCATTCTCAAGACCGAGGAGATCAAGCGCCGGCTCGCCGGGCTGGGCGTCGAGCCTGTAGGCGGTCCGCCCGAAGCCTTTGTCCGCCACATCCGCAGTGAAAGCGACAAGTGGGGCAAGCTGATCAAGAGTGCCAACATCGTCAGCAACTGATTTCGGCACACCTCCCGAGCCATGTCGAACAAGGCCCCGCCCGCAATGGACGCACGCGGCAAGACGATGGCCGAGAAGCTGCTTTCGCGTGCGGCTCGCCGCGACCTGCGCGCCGGCGAAGTGGCGGTCTGTGAGGTCGATGGCGCCATGGGCACCGACGGGTCGATTCCCATGGCATTGGATTACCTGCAACGCATGCAGGACGAGGATCTGCTGCCCGCCCCGGCCTGCCCAGACCGCCTGGCCTTTGCCTTCGACCATTACGGGCCCTCTTCCGGCGCGCGCGCCTTGCAGTTGCAGGACCGGGCACGCCGTTATGCCCAGGCCCACGGCATCCGGGTGTTCGAGGTCGGAGAAGGCATCGGCCACCAGCGCATGATGGAATGCGGCTTGGTGCTGCCCGGCCTGCTGATTGCCGGTGCCGACTCGCACGCCGTGTCTTACGGCGCCCTGAACGCGTTCGGAACCGGCATCGGCTCGTCCGATCTGGCGGGGATACTGCAATGCAATCAGCTCTGGCTGAAAGTACCAGCGGCCCTGAAGATCACGCTGCTCGGCGCCCTGCGCGGCCAGGCATCGGCCAAGGATGTGGCCTTGACGCTCGCACGCAGGCTTGGTGCGGACGGTGCCAGCTACCTGGCGCTGGAATTCGACGGTCCGGGTTTGGTCACGCTCGACATGGACGACCGCATCGTGCTGGCCAACATGTCTGTGGAAATGGGCGCCAAGGCCGGCCTATTCCCGTTTGATGCAAGAACCCAGGCCTACCTCGAAGGCCGCGGCCGGCGACCGTACACTCCTGTCGGCGCCGATGCGGATGCCCGGTACGCCGGCACCCTGGTGCTCGACCTGGCCGAGGTGGTGCCTCAGGTAGCCTTGCCGCACCGGGTCGACAACGTGGTGGACCTGTCCGAGGCGCCCGCTACTGCGATCGACATGGTCTACCTCGGCACCTGTACCGGAGGCCGTACCAAGGACTACCGTGAAGCATTGGAGGTGTTGCGCGAAGGTGGCGGGGTGGCGGCCGGTGTGCGTCTGATCGTGACGCCGGCATCCGAAGAGGTGCGTGCCGAACTGCAGAGCAGCGGCATGCTGTCGGCGTTCGAAGCGCTGGGCGCCGAGGTTCACCCACCCGGCTGCGGTGCCTGCTGCGGAACCTGCGGCAGCATTCCGAAAGATGGCGCGCGCGTCGTTTCGACGGCCAACCGCAACTTCAAGGGCCGCATGGGCAACCGCGAGGCACACATCTACCTGGCGTCGCCGAAAGCCTGCGCCGGCGCCGCGGTGCGCGGCAGTCTCGGCGGTACGGGCGGATTGGCAGCATGAGTGATGGTGCCATCCGGGGGCGTGCCAGGGTGCTGGGCAACGACGTCAACACCGACTACATCATTTCCTCGCGCCGCAAGAAGGAAAGCCTCGATCCATCCGTGCTGCGCAGCTTCCTGCTGGAAGACCTGAACCCGGCGTTTGCCGCCAGCGTGTCCGAGGGCGACATCCTCGTGGCCGGCAGCAACTTCGGCATGGG
>PKWQ01000284.1 GCA_003133265.1 Acetobacteraceae bacterium | reverse complement strand
TCGACGCTGCTGTACAACACGCTTGTGGTGACGGCGATCTTCGCGGTGATGGCGTACGGCCAGGACATCATCCTGTCCGACCTCGGCGAGGTCAGCCTGGCCCACACCGCCTTCTTCGCCGCCGGCGCCTATGCCACCGGCATCCTGGCGGCGANNCGGCGGCGCTGGTGCTGGCGCTGGTGCTGGGGCTGATCACGCTGCGCACGCGGGAATTCGCGTTTTCCCTGGTCACCTACGCGGCGAACGTCGTTTGTTACACTGTCTGCTACAATTGGAGCGTGCTGGGCGGATCGGATGGTTTCGTCGGTATTCCGACGCTCGACCTTTCGCTGCCGGGACTGAAACTGGTGGCGCTCAGCAACAAGGATCTGTGGCCGTACGCCTACGGGCTGTTGCTGCTGGTGCTGTATTTCGTCAGCCGGTTCCGCCGCTCCAAGCTGGGGCATGCGGCACTGATGGTGCATATGAACCCGCCGCTGGCGACAATGAGCGGGCTCGATCCGCATCGCGTGCGGCTGCAAGTGTTTCTGGTCTCCGCACCGCTGACCGCTGTTGGCGGCTGGCTCTATGCGTATCAGCGCGCCTATGTCGGGCCCGATCTGTTCGAGACCTATTTCCTGGTGCTGATGCTGACCGCGGTGGTGCTGGTGGGGCGGCGGTTGCTGGTCGGGCCGCTGATCGGCACCACGATCCTGATGGTGCAAAAGAGCTATCTGTCGTTCGGCGCGTATTTCGACAAGATCGTGCTCGGGACGATCCTGATCGCGGTGCTCTGCCTGTTTCCCGGCGGGCTGGCGAGCCTGATGCGGGGATTGCGGCGCCGGCCCGCCGGCGGGCAGTAGCCGCCGGCCGATCGGCCATTCCACCAGTTCGCGCACCAAACCAACCATTTCTTAGGACGCTGGCCGCATCATCGGGGCGGAACCGGGGCGCACGGCGTTCCCGGCGCGGGCCACGAGGTGACATGAACATCCCGATGCCGACGGCACATCCGACGCGTCTGCTGCTGCTGCGCGCGGCGGTCGGCGATCTCGAACAGGATCGGCTCGACCGGGCGGAGGCGACATGCCGGCAGCTTCTCGCCATCCAGGCCGACGATATGCAGGCGACCCTGCTGCTCGGCCTCGCGCTCGGCGGTCAGGCGCGGGCGGATCGCGCGGCGCCGTTCCTGCATCGCGCCGCCCGCGACCGGGGCGCGCAGGCCCATCCGGCCCATGATGTGGCGACGATCCTGCGCCGGACCGGGCAGGAGGAGGCGATCACGGCGCAGTATCACGCGTGCCTGCGGCTGGCGCCCGAGGATGTGGATTTGCGCCTGGGCTTCGCCGGCCATCTGCTCGCCACCGATCAGCCGGCGGAGGCCGAGCCGGTGCTGGCGCGCGCGCTGCGGCTGCGGCCCGACCTGATCGAAGCGCACATGCTGATGGGTTCGGTGCTGCACGATCTCGGCCGCATGGACGCGGCGATCCGGCATTTCCGCCGCGCCACGGAATGCGCCCCGCGGGCCGCAGCGGGCTGGGCCAATCTCGGCATGGTGCTGAAGATCGAGGGGCGGTTCGACGAGGCGATCGCCGCCTATGACCGGGCGGTGACTCTCGCCCCGGACGAGCCGCAGGTCCGGGTCGATCGCGCGGTGGCGCTGCTGCGTGCCGGACGAATGACGCAGGCATGGGCCGACTACGAATACCGCCACGCCCTGCCCGGCCACGCGCCGCCGCTGCCGATGCAACCGATGCTGCCCGCTTTGTCCGATCTGCCCGACCTCGCCAGGCGCACCGTGCTGGCGGTGCATGAGGAAGGTTTCGGCGACACGCTGCAATTCCTGCGCTACCTGCCGCTGCTGGCCCAACGTGGCGCGCGGGTGCTGGTGGTCGCGCCGAAGGAACTGACCCGGCTGCTGCGCACCGTCCCCGGTATCGCGGCGGTGGTCAGCGACGCGGCGGCGCTGCCCGAGTACGACTATCATTGCCCGTTCTTCAGCCTGCCGCGCGCCTTCGCCACCACGCNNCCGCCGCCTGGGCGGCGCGGCTGCCGGATGCGAAGGGGGCCTTGCGCGTCGGTCTGGTCTGGGCCGGTCAGGCGCGGCCCTGGCTGTACGGGTTCACCACGCTGGACCGGCGGCGCAGCATGACACTGGCCGGTTTCGCCCCGCTGGCGCGGATCCAAGGCGTGCGATTCGTCAGCTTGCAGAAGGGCACCCCGGCCAGAGAGGCGGCGACCCCGCCGCCCGGGCTCGATCTGCACGACCCCATGGGCGCGGCGAAGGATTTCGCCGACACGGCGGCGATCATCGCCAACCTCGATCTGGTGATCAGCGTCGATACCGCCGTGGTGCATCTGGCCGGCGCGCTGGGCAAGCAGGTGTTCCTGCTCGACCGCTACGATGCCTGCTGGCGCTGGCTGAGCGGGCGGGAGGACAGCCCGTGGTACCCGACGCTGCGCATCTTCCGCCAGGAACGGGTCGGCGCGTGGGGGCCGGTGATGCGGCGCGTGGCGGGGGCGCTGGCCGATCTCCGGGCGTCAACCACTCAGTGACCGGGCGCGACCTCGATCGAGCCGATCATCTTGGAATGTCCCAGGCCGCAATACTCGCCGCACTGGATCGGCACATGGCCATCTTGCGGCGCGCGCAGCGTCAGCATTTGCACCTGTCCGGGGAGCAGCATCACCTCCCGCCCCGCCACCACCGCGCTATGCACGCCGTCCTCGGACATCAGATACAGCCGGTAGCTCTGGCCGGGGTCCAGTTCCAGGGCGGGATAGAACGCCCAACGCACCGCGCGCACATAGATGTCGCCTTGTTTGGGATGCACGACCGGCGTGCCGTCGATCCGCCGCCCGGTGTCGCCGGCGGCGACCATCGTCTCAAGCCCGGCCGCGAATGCCTGCGCCGTGATGCCGCCGCCGGCATCGTTCGGGTGGCTCTGGGTCAGCCAGAACGCCAGCAGGCCGGCCGTCGCCAGCAGCAGGGCGATGGCGCCGAACCGGGTGGCGGAACCGGAGGACTCACGCATCCGGGCGACCCCGCCGCGCCAGCAGACGCCGCAGCGCCGACCAGACGAACATCACGCCGCCGATCACGGCGATGGCGCCGCCGATGCCCACCAGCCCCATCGCCACCTGCTTGAAGAGCGTATCGAGCCCCTGCGCGGCGGCGGCGGTCTTGCGCGGCACCCCGGCGGCGCCGGCCATGAAGAAACCCAGCGCGTGGATGAACTGCCCGCCGCCATAAAAATAGAATTGCAGCCGCTCCGACCGCCCGCCTGCCCGCGGCCCGCTCAGCAGCGGCAGCAGCACCACGGCGAACACGCCCATCAGCCCCAAATTCACCCCGCCGATCACCGCATGGTAATGCGACGGCGTCCTTGTATCGCCGACGCCGAGGAACCAGCCGGCGAACCCGCCGATGGCGAACACCAGCAGCGACAGCAGCAGCGACAGTTGCGCGGTGGAGCGCCAGTTACGCGGCCCGCGCCAGAGCCGGACCGCGAGGCCGGCGCCCATCACCATCGGCGGCAGCGGCAGGCCGATCCACAGCAGCGCGGTGAAAGCCTGCCGATGCGCGAGCCCCAGCACGTCGGTACGCAGATAGATCGCCGGCGCCAGCAGGGCAAAGGCCAGCAGTGCCGCGAACGCCGCCCGCGCCAGCATCGGCGGCAGCGGGCCGGCACCGTATTCGCGCTCGCTGAGTATCTGCCAGGCCACCATCAGCATCGCGGTGTTGACCAGTTGCAGCACGTGCCCGCCGCCCCAGAACAGCCGCTCCAGAAACAGCGACGTCTCGGTCCCGGCGGGAATGGCGTAGGCGGCAATAGCGATGCAGGCCAGCGCGGCCAGATACATGACGCCGGCGGCGGCGATGCCGAATGTCGCCGGCGCGCGCTGGGTCAGCAGCCCCGGCACCAGCCGCAGCACCGCCATGGCGACGCCGGCCGCGTGAATCGCGAGGCCGGCGATGAACAGCGGATGCACCAGCACCGGGATGTAGTTGTTCAGCGACGGCTCGCCGACATCGCCGAGCGCGGGAACCAGCAGCAGCACCACGCCGCCGACGCCGGCACCCAGCGCGGTGAAGCCATACCAGCCGGTGCGCCCGGCCCCGCTCGCCAGCACCGACAGGGCGGCGAGCACGGCGAGGAACCAGATCTGGAAGGACAGCACCACATGCGTCACCAGGGCGCGGTAGAAGAACATCCCGCTCCACGGCATCAGTTCGCCGAGCTTCGGCGTGCGGTCCAGCACCAGCAGGAGCGCCAGCACGCCGGCAATGGCGAGCGAGCCGAGCGCGAGCAGGGTCCAGCCCCGCAATTCGGCCCGGCGACTGGATGAAAGCGCTGGAAGAGACGACAGTTGGTCCACGCTACCTCCTCTCGCGCTCTCTTAGGATATTTGAATAAGGAAATGAATCGGTGATAGGATTGCTACACGGTGCAGCCGGGGTTGGCGATGACCGTTTTAGTCAAACATCAAATTCAGCGTTGGAGGTCAGCCGTCCATGGTCACACTTCAGCCTAACGAAGACTTAACGCCTTACATCGGTAAAAAAATCAAGATCGAGAAGCTAGGCCAGACATACACGGGCGAGTTAACGGGACGTGGCGCGTTAGTCGCAATAAAAACGGCACGCGCCTCCCCAGATTCGCTATGGACACTCGTTGATGGGAGCAACGAATATCATTTTTCCGCACCCGGCGATGGGTGGGTAATCCACGTTCTGTAGCCGTTCAAATACCCGTTAAAGCGGCGGGGTCTATGTCAGGCATCTGACGATGTGACAAGCGCTGCACATGTCGCACCGCTCGCCGCCCTCGCGCAACCGGGCTACTGGCAGCTCAGGCATTCCTCGTAATCCGTGGTCGCCGCGCCCGCGCCCGCCGCCACCAGCGGCAACGGCAGCTCCACCGGGTCGTTGGCGGGGATGCCGGTGAACTCGGCCGGGCGCACCGCCTTCTCGCTGACATTGTCGGCGCGCTGGATCGACAGGCTGCGGCAGTAGTACAGCGACTTCATGCCGCGCTTCCACGCCAGCATATGGATCTGGTGCAGGTCGCGCTTATGGACGTTGGCCGGCAGGAAGATGTTCACCGACTGGCTCTGGCAGACATAGGGCGTGCGATCCGCCGCGTGCTCGATGATCCAGCGCTGATCCAGCTCCATCGCGGTCTTGTAGACCGCCTTTTCCTGCTCGGTCAGGAAATCCAGATGCTGCACGGTGCCCTTGTTGATGGTGATCGAGGACCACACCTCGTCATTGTCCATCCCGCGCTCGGCCAGCAGCTTTTGCAGATGCCGGTTGCGCACGGTGAAACTGCCCGACAGCGTCTTCTGCAGGAACACGTTGGCGGCGATCGGCTCGATCCCCGGGCTCGCGTTCCCCGCGATGATGGAGATCGACGCGGTCGGCGCGATCGCCATCTTATGGGAGAAACGCTCCATGACGCCGTAATCCGCCGCGTCCGGGCACGGGCCGCGCTCTTCCGCCAGCGTGCGCGAGGCCGCGTCCGCCTGAGCGCGGATGTGCTTGAACATGCGGACGTTCCACACCTTGGCGATCACGCTCTCGAACGGCACGTTCTGCGATTGCAGGAAGGAGTGGAACCCCATCACGCCCAGGCCCACCGAACGCTCGCGCATGGCGGAATATTTCGCCCGCTCCATCCCCTCCGGCGCGCGGTCGATGAAATCCTGCAGCACATTGTCGAGAAAGCGCATCACGTCCTCGATGAACAGCGGATGGTCCTTCCACTCGAACCAGTTCTCCAGGTTCAGCGACGACAGGCAGCACACGGCGGTGCGGTGCTGGCCGTACTGGTCGATTCCGGTCGGCAGGGTGATCTCGCTGCACAAATTGGAGGTCTTCATCTCCAGTCCGGCCAGCTTGTGATGCTCGGGCCGGGCGTTGTTCACGTGGTCGCTGAAGATCAGGTAGGGCTCGCCCGTCTCCACCCGCGCGGTCAGGATGCGAATCCACAGCGACCGAGCGGAGATCGAGCGGATCACCGCGCCGTCCTTGGGCGAGGTCAGCGGCCACACCTCGTCGGCCTGCACCGCGCGCATGAAGGCGTCCGGCACCAGGATGCCGTGATGCAGATTGGGCGCCTTGCGATTCGGATCGCCCCCGGTGGGGCGGCGAATTTCGATGAACTCCTCGATCTCGGGATGGCTGACCGGCAGATAGACCGCCGCCGAGCCGCGCCGCAGCGAGCCCTGGGAGATCGCCAGCGTCAGGCTGTCCATCACCCGGATGAACGGGATCACGCCGGAGGTCTTGCCGACCGCGCCCACCCGCTCGCCGATCGACCGCAGATTGCCCCAATAGCTGCCGATGCCGCCGCCCTTGGAGGCGAGCCAGACATTCTCGTTCCACAGCCCGACGATGCCGTCCAGGCTGTCGGTGGCCTCGTTCAGGAAGCAGGAGACCGGCAGGCCGCGCTTGGTGCCGCCGTTGGACAGCACCGGCGTCGCCGGCATGAACCACATCCGGCTCATGTAATCGTAGATCCGCTGGGCGTGCCCGGCATCGTCGCCGTAAAAGCTGGCCACCCGGGCGAACAGGTCCTGGAATCCCTCTCCGGGCAGGATATAGCGATCGCCGAGCGTCGCCCGGCCGAACTCGGTCAGCAGCGAATCGCGCGACCGATCGACCCGAACCTGGTGGCGACCCTGCATCTGGACTGCATCAAGCACGGCGGACCCCCCTGGCATCGGCAATGGCGACTAGTTACCAGCATTCTGCCGGCTTCGCCACGGGCGTCAATTCATATTTCACTATATGTGGGCCTGATAACCGGTTGGAACACACAACATAGCCGAATGTGGCCTGTCCGCCACGGTATGGCGTGTTCCTCGTGGCGAACGGTTGGATTGGGAGCCGGGCGGCTCTGAGGTTCCTCCTGCGCCGGGCCGCGCCGGTGCGGTTTGCCGGTCGCGTCTGATCTCTTTGATGGTATGATTTCATCCATGATCCCCACCGAGACCCTTTTCCCAGCGCATGAGGCGTCGGACGCGCTGCACAATTTGTGCCGCCGCTTTCGCGTCCGCCGGCTTGACCTGTTCGGTTCGGCCGCGACCGGCCATGGCTTCGACCTCAAGCGCAGCGACCTCGACCTTCTCGTGGCTTTCGAGCCGCTGCGGCCCGTGGAGTACGCCGAAGCCTATTTCGGGCTGCGCGAGGCGCTGGAGGCGCTCTCGGGGCGGCCGATCGACCTGGTGACCGAGGCCGCGCTTGAGAACCCGCATTTGCGTCGCCGCGTGGAGGCGGAGCGGCACGCCCTGTTCCGTTCGCAGTGAGCGGTAGGGTGGGTAAGCGAAGCGCCACCCACCAAAGCAACGTGCCACAAACACCGACCATTGCCCCATATCCCCGGCGGCGTCGCGCCAGACTGCTCTGGGACCGCGCGGGCGGAGGCTTGCGTTGGTGGGTGGCGCTTCGCTTACCCACCCTTGCGCGCTGGCGAGCCGATGCGCGACATCGCAAAATCGTATAACGTCAGTCACAGCACGATTTCGAGGCTTGAGACGTAACGGAAAGATAGGAATGCGAATCTCGTGGTGGCGCTTCTAACACAGAAGGACTTGCAGGGGGTTCAACGGCTGCCATTCTGTTATCTATGCGGAAAGCAATTTATCGATGGCGATTCTATAAATCGTGATCATGTGCCGCCGCAATCCACTTTCCACCGGCGAGATAGACAGCCGCTGATTTTGTCAACTCATCGACGGTGTAACTCTTCCTATAAATCTGAGGATGAAAAAATCGGGCAGTTGATTGCGCTCCGGCGTGGCGACTACCCGGCTAAGAACCAGCGCCTAAAATTAACCCACTTTCCGAACATGCGGATGAGCGCCGTGGAAAACCTAAATGTTGAGGCGGCAATTTGGCGCTGGGTGCGTGGCTTCCATGCCGCACTGTATCGTCAACCGATCCCGGCCGACGCACGAGGAGCTATTCAAACACCGTTCCCTAGAGCGGATCGGCTCCATAATGGAATCCATGTCAGACCAATTCTCCCGCAGCATTTAGCTTTCGTCGATTCAATCAAGGCAAACCGCCTTCACAAAAACCTAGACAAGATATCTTGTAACAGTGGGAAGCTCGTCTATGAATGCGCATGGTTTACTTACGACAACGATCCACGATGGTTTTGTATCTTCGCCATGGATATTTACGATTGGAAGGACTTGGGAGCGACAAGCTCGCTTCCCGCCCGTGGTTGCGCGGGCTGTTACGGGCTTCCTGACGACTCCATCCCGGAGAACGCAATGAAGGGCCTTCGTAGCTCCATCATCATACCCAACTACGATGTACTCGATGCATTCTCGCGGTAGCCCCATTCCGCGCCGTCGCTGCAATTTTCCATAAAGTGGTTATCGGGTCGTCGCTCGTCGCGGTCAGCGAGGATGCGCGTGGGCAAAGGCCCCCCCAGCGTCCACGATTTTATCGAGGGGATGGTCCCGGCAATAGTTGTCAATCCAGGCCAAAACGCCCTGGGGGTCCATCCCGTTCAATGGGTCCATTCCGTTCAATGGGTCCTCGCTCATCGAGCTGTCACCGACACCGGAAAGGTATCCAAAAATCCATTCCTGATAGCCGAATGCCGTCCGGTCGTGCCGGGCTGCTGTCCAGGCTCCGCAAGACGCGCCCGCGACACCAATATACGTATACGCTTCCGCCGCGACGCAGCCGGTCATCAGGGCGGCGGCCAGGCTCACGCAGGTCAGAAGCAGCTTCATCATGTGTCGCCACTACAACGAATGGCCCGTGCCGGTAAAATGATTTCCCAATCGGCCCTGATGGCGGCGCGGGTGGCAAAGGATGGCAGCATTTCCTCGACGGTCATCGACTTTCCATAAAGCGGCTCTGGGCTCTCCATTTAACCGG
>PKWQ01000184.1 GCA_003133265.1 Acetobacteraceae bacterium | reverse complement strand
GGCCGATGGTGATCCGCTGGCTGAAATCCGTGCAGGGCCAGGGCCAGCCGATCCGCACCGACGGGCCGGAGCGCCATCTGATCGAGAAGAAGGGCACGCCCACCATGGGTGGCGTGCTGATCCTGTTCGCGCTCGGCATCTCCACGTTGCTCTGGGCCGACCTGCGCAACCTCTATGTCTGGGCGGTGATGTTCGTCACCCTCGGCTACGGCGCACTGGGCTTCGTCGACGATTACCTGAAGCTGTCGCGGCGCAGCCATCGCGGCGTGTCCGGCCGGATGAAGCTGACCGTGCAGGCGGTGATCGGGTTGGCGGCCTCGATCTGGATCGTGCTGCTGACCCGCGAGCCGCTNNACCTGACCGACGGGCTCGACGGGCTCGCCATCGTGCCGACCATCATCGCCGCCTCCGTGTTCGCGCTGATCGCCTATCTGGTGGGCAACCGCATCTTCGCCGACTATCTGCAACTGAACGCCGTGCCCGGCGTGGGCGAGCTTGGCGTGTTCTGCTGCGCGCTGGTCGGCGCCGGCCTCGGGTTCCTCTGGTTCAACGCCCCGCCGGCGGCGGTGTTCATGGGCGATACCGGCTCGCTCGCCCTCGGCGGCGCGCTCGGCGCGGTGGCGGTCGCCACCAAGCACGAGATCGTGCTGATGATCGTCGGCGGCCTGTTCGTGGTGGAGACGGTCTCCGTCATTATCCAGGTGTTCTGGTTCAAGCGCACCGGCCGGCGCGTGTTCCTGATGGCGCCGCTGCACCATCATTTCGAGAAGAAGGGCTGGGCCGAGCCCACCATCGTGATCCGCTTCTGGATCATCTCCATGATCCTGGCCCTGGTCGGCCTGGCAACCTTGAAGATCAGATGAGCAGCTTTCCCACATCGCTGTTCGCCGGGAAACGCTTCGCCGTGGTGGGGCTAGGCCGCAACGGCCTGCCGGCGGCGCGCGCGCTGCTGGCGATGGGTGCCGCGGTGCTGGCCTGGGACGACACCGAAGCCGCCCGCGCCGCCGCCGGCGGAATTCCCCTCGGCGACCCATGCATGGCGGGCGGGCATTTCGACGCGCTGGTGCTGTCGCCGGGCATTCCGCACGCGCTGCCCCGGCCGCACCGGATCGCCGCCTGGGCCGTCGCGGCCGGCGTGCCGATCCTCTCGGATGTGGAACTGCTGTATCAGGCGGTACGCGCCGCCGGCTCGCGCGCGCGCTTCGTCGGCGTCACCGGCACCAACGGCAAATCCACCACCACGGCGCTGCTGGCGCATATCCTGGCGCGTGCCGGCCTGCCGGTCGCCGCCGGCGGCAATCTCGGGCCGGCCGCCCTGGCGCTGCCGTTGCTGCCCGATGCCGGCATCTATGTCATCGAGATGTCGTCTTACATGTTGGAGCGAATCGCCGGACTCCGGTTCGATGTGGCGGCGATGCTCAATCTCAGCCCGGATCATCTGGACCGCCATGGCGACATGGCCGGCTACGCGTTGGCGAAACGTGCCGTCTTCAACCGGCAGAACGCGGCGGATGTGGCTATCATCGGCATCGACGACGGCGACAGCCGCGCCTTGGCCGAGCAGCTTCGCGCCCGCCCCGCCCGCGTGGTCACCATCTCCGGCTGCCAGCCCGCCGACATCTGCCGCGAGCAGGGCATCCTGCGCGACGCCAGCGGCGACATCCTGCGCATGAGCGACGCGCCGGCACTGCCCGGCGCGCACAACGCCCAGAACGCCGCCGCCGCCGCCGCCATGGCCTTCGTCCTCGGTGTGTCGCGCGCCGATGTCGCCGCCGCCATTCGCGGCTTCCCCGGCCTGGCGCACCGCCAGCAGCGCGTCGGCACCATCGGCGGCATCGCCTTCGTCAACGACAGCAAGGCGACCAACGCCGACGCCGCCGCCCGCGCGCTTAGCTGTTACGAACGCATCGTCTGGATCGCCGGCGGCATCGCCAAGGCGGGCGGCATCGAGCCGCTGGCGCCTTTCTTCCCGCGCATCGCCCGCGCCCTGCTGATCGGCCGCGACGGACCGGCCTTCGCGGCCACGCTCGCCGCGCACGGCGTGGCGCACCAGATCGCCGGCACGCTGGACGCCGCCGTGCCAGCGGCACTCGCCGCCGCGCGCGCCACCGGGGCGGAGGTCGTGCTGCTGTCGCCGGCCACCGCCAGTTTCGACCAGTTCTCCGGCTTCGAGGCGCGCGGCGAGCGTTTCGCCGCCCTGGTCGCCGACCTCGCACGCGAGGAGGCCGCCTGATGGCCGCGATTTCCCGCGCCGACAATTCCACGCTCGGCCGCTGGTGGTGGACCGTCGACCGCTGGACGCTCGGTGCGATCGGCGCGCTGATCGGCGTCGGCTACGTGATGATGCTGGCCGCCAGCCCCGCGGTCGCCGAGCGCATCGGCCAGTCGCGCGACATCTTCATCCTGAAGCAGGTCGTGTTCCTGGCGCTGGCCGGCGCGGTCGTCGTCACGGTCTCGATGCTCTCGCCGCGCGGGGTGCGCCGTCTGGCGCTCGCCGGCTGCATCGTCGCCCTGATCCTGACGGCGGCCACGATGCTGGTCGGGGTGGAGATCAAGGGCGCGCGCCGCTGGATCGCGCTGCCGGGGATGTCGTTGCAGCCGAGCGAGTTCCTGAAGCCCTGCTTCGCCGTGGTCGCCGCCTGGCTGATCACCGAGGGCCGCCGCTCGGCGCGCTTCCACGGCATGATCGCTGCTTTCGCCATCTTCGCCGTGATCGTGTTCCTGCTGAAATCGCAGCCCGACATCGGCATGCTCGCGGTCGTCGTCGCGGTCTTCGCGGTCCAGCTCTACATTTCCGGGATCAATCTGTACCTGGTCGGGATCGGCATGCTCGGCCTCGGCGCCTCGGCGGCCGGGGCCTATCTGCTGTTCCCGCATGTGCAGTCCCGGGTGCAGAAATTCCTCCACCCCAGCCTGGACTCCGCCTACCAGCCGACGATGTCGCTGGAGGCGTTCGGCAATGGCGGCCTGCTCGGCCGTGGCCCCGGCGAGGGGTGGGTGAAGTATCAGTTGCCCGACGCGCACGCCGACTTCGTCTACGCGGTGGCGGGCGAGGAATTCGGCCTGGTGGTCTGTCTGGTGATCCTCGGCGTGTTCGCCTTCATCGTGCTGCGCGGCCTGCTGCGCCTGCTGAAGGAGCAGGATTTGTTCGTGGTGCTGTCCTGCACCGGGCTGATCACCGGCTTCGGCTTGCAGGCCTTCGTCAACATGGCCTCCACCCTGGCTTTGATCCCGACCAAGGGCATGACGCTGCCGTTCGTCTCCTATGGCGGGTCCTCCGCGCTCGCGGTGTCGCTGGGGATGGGGATGCTGCTGGCATTGACCCGCCGCCGCCATCACGGCGACCCTCCATGAGGGGTATGGAAATCATGCGCCCCATCGTTATCGCCGCCGGAGGCACGGGCGGGCATTTCTTCCCCGCCGAGGCGCTGGCCGCCGCATTGATCGCGCGTGGCCGGCGGGTGGCGCTGATGACCGACGCGCGCTCCGCCGGGCTGCGGAGCGAGGTATTCGCCGGACGCGAGTGCCACACGATCAGCGGCGCCGGCATCGCCGGGCGCGGCGTGGCCCGCGCCGTCAGCGCCGTCTGCGCGCTGGCCGTCGGCGTGGTGCAGGCCCGCGCGATCCTGGCGCGCACCAATGCGGCTGCCGTCGTCGGCTTCGGCGGCTATCCCTCGGTCGCCCCGGTACTGGCGGCGCGCCTGCTGCGCCGCCGCCCGGCGGTGATCCTGCACGAACAGAACGCCGTGCTCGGCCGCGCCAACCGCTTCCTCACGCCGCGCGCCGACGTGCTGGCATTGAGCTTCGCCGCCACCGAACGGGTGCCAGAAACCGCGCACACCGTGCTGACCGGCAATCCGGTCCGCTCCGCCGTCGCCGCGCTGGCCGATCGCGCCTACGTGCCGCCACAGGAAAGATTGCGCCTGCTGGTGCTCGGCGGTTCGCTCGGCGCGCGGGTGTTCAGCGACGTGGTACCCGCCGCCCTCGCCGCGCTGCCGCAAGCCGTGCGCGCGCGTCTGTCGGTGGTGCAGCAATGCCGCGCGGAAGATGTCGAGCGGGTGCGCGCCGGCTATGCAGCCACCGGCATCGCCGCCGAACTCTCGCCGTTCTTCGCCGACGTCGCGGAAAAGCTCGCCGCCGCGCATCTGGTGATCGCGCGCGCCGGCGCCTCTACCGTCGCCGAACTCGCCGTCGCCGGCCGGCCGGC
>PKWQ01000009.1 GCA_003133265.1 Acetobacteraceae bacterium | reverse complement strand
GTTTTTGCCATTGGGCCGCCAAGCGCGGGCAGTCAGATGCAAGAGATCCCGCCATCGCCGCTTCCCCCGCAAAAGGCAGTGCCGGAAATCCGGGTCGAGCCAGAAAAGCTCCCTGCCAATCCGGCTTCGGACCGCGTCAAAATTGTGGTCAAGGCGCTGCGCGTAACCGGGCAAACCTTATATACCGAAGCCGACTTGATTGCGATAACGGGGTTCAGCCCGGGCAGCGAGTTGACGCTCACCGAGCTGCGCGGCATGGCCTCGAAGATTGCGGACTATTATCACAGGAATGGATATTTCGTCGCGCAAGCCTACCTGCCGGTGCAGGACATCAAGGACGGGGTTGTCACGATCGCGGTGATCGAGGGCCGCTACGGCAGCGTCACGCTGCACAACGAGACGAACCTTTCCGATGGGTTGGCGAACGGATTGCTCGGCGGCCTGAACAGCGGCGATACGATCGCCATCGCGCCGCTTGAGAGCCGCCTTCTGCTGCTGTCCGACATTCCTGGCGTGAATGTCCGATCCACTCTGGTTCCCAGTTCGTCGGTGGGCGCATCCGACCTGATCGTCGACGTCACCCCCGGGGAGCGCGTGTCGGGAAATGTCGAAGCCGATAACGAAGGCAACCGCTACACCGGCTCGAACCGGGTAGGGGCGACGGTTAACCTCAACGATCCTACCGGGCATGGGGATGTGCTGAGCCTGCGCGTGCTGGCTTCTTTGAACGACGGCTTGCATTATGCCCGCGTGTCGTACCAGGCGCAGTTCGGCAAGGCGCAGGCGGGAGTCGCCTACAGTTGGCTCGAATATCGGCTGGGCGATGAATTCGAGAGCCTGGATGCCAACGGCACCGCCCGCATTGCAAGCGTCTACGGCAGCTATCCGCTGATCCGCTCGCGCAACACCAACCTTTACGTGCTGCTCGGCTTTGACGACAGGACCTACCAGGACCGGGTGGACTCGACATCGAGCGTCACCGACAAGAAGGCCAAGGTCTGGATGGCGACTCTGTTGGGTAATCACCGCGACCGTTTCGGCGGCGGCGGGCTGAGCACTTATTCGTTCACCTTGACGTCCGGCGACCTCGACATCATCACCCCGTCGGCGCTGGCTGCGGACCAGGCGGGGCTGCAAACCAATGGCGGTTACGGGAAGCTGGGGTTCAATGTCGCGCGGCTGCAAAACGTTACCGACACGATCTCGCTGTACGCCGGGATCAACGGCCAGTTCGCCTCGAAGAACCTGGATATCTCGGAGAAGATGGAACTGGGCGGCGCCTACGCGGTGCGGGCCTATCCGGAAGGGGAAGCCTATGCGGACGAGGGCTATGTACTGAATCTGGAAGCCAGAATGCTACTGCCGAAGTTCTCCGAACAAATGCCGGGGCAGATGCAGTTGATAGGCTTCGTCGACACCGGCACCGTTACCCTGGACAAGAATCCACCGGCTGGCGAACAGAACCGCAGAACGCTAAGCGGAGCGGGGGTTGGACTCGTCTGGGAGGCTGCCAACAATTTTGTGGTGAAGGCATATTACGCCCACAAGCTGGGCAGTGCGGTGGCGACCTCGGCTCCGGATTCGGAGAGTCGTTTCTGGATCCAGGGCGTGAAATTCTTTTGACAGCGGCATTCGCAACGGACATCGACTGAACCCAGCCGTCGAAAATCGCGAAAAGACACGATGAACATCATCTACCGATCGATCTGGAACGACAAGGCCGGCACGTTTGTAGCCGTTTCCGAAAACGCCAGAAGGGCTGGCAAAAAAACCTCGTCCTGCGCCACCGGCGCGCGCTTTACGCTGAAGGCGCTGGCGATTTCGCTGATGATGGCGTTCGGAGCGACCGTCTACGCACAGCCCGGGGGCGGCGTCGTCACGGCAGGGAGCGCCAGCATCAGCAGCGGTGCGGGCAGCACGACCATCACTCAGTCGACGCAGAACACGGCGATCAACTGGCAAAGCTTCAACATCGGATTGGGAGAGGCGGTTCAGTTCGTTCAGCCCAACAGCAGTTCGGTGGCGCTGAACCGGGTGGTGGGCGCCGATCCTTCCAGCATCCTCGGAAGCCTCTCCGCCAACGGCAGGGTGTTTCTGGTCAACCCTAACGGAATCCTGTTCGGCAAGGGCGCATCGGTCAATGTCGGCGGGCTGGTTGCCTCTACGCTGAATGTTACCGACAGCGACTTCATGGCCGGCAACTACAAATTTTCCGGCGCCGGCAATGGCGCGGTGCTCAATCAAGGGGCGATCAACGCGGACGGCGGCTATGTCGCGCTATTGGGCGCCAACGTCAGCAACGAAGGCACCATCTCGGCCAAGCTCGGCACGGTGGTGCTGGCGGCGGGTAACGCCGTCACGCTCGACGTGGCAGGGGACGGTCTGCTCAACGTCACCGTGAATCAGGGCGCGGTGAACGCATTGGTGGCGAACGGCGGCTTGATCCGGGCCGACGGCGGACAAGTGCTGCTGACCGCGCAGGCGGCGGGCAACCTGTTGCAAAGCGTGGTGAACAACACCGGCATCATTGAGGCGCAGAGCATCGAGAACCACAACGGCATGATCGCGCTTCTGGGCGACATGCAAAGCGGCACCGTGAACGTGAGCGGCACGCTGGATGTTTCCGGCAAGGTAGCAGGGCAGACTGGCGGCAGCGTTTCGATCAGCGGCCAACACGTTGGCCTGTTCGGCGCGAAAATCGATGCCTCCGGCGACGCCGGCGGCGGGACGGTGCTGGTCGGCGGCGGCCTGCACGGCGCGGACTCCGCGGTCCAGAATGCCTCCGCGACGTACATGAGCGCGGACTCGACGATCATCGCCGACGCCAACGCGCATGGCGGCGGCGGCAAGGTCGTGCTGTGGGCAAACGACTCGACGCGCGCTTACGGCAGCATTAGCGCGCGCGGCGGCGCAGAAGGCGGCGATGGCGGCGTAATCGAAACCTCCGGCCACTGGCTGGACGTGGCGGGCGTCAACGTCAATGCCAGCGCGCGTAACGGCAAGAGCGGCAAGAGCGGCACATGGTTTCTCGACCCGGCCGATCTAACGATCACGACTAACACTGCCAACGGGACATTCAGCGGCGCCAGCCCCGACGTCTTCTCGCCGAACCCCGGCGTGAGCTCGTCCAACGTGGATCGCGCCACTATCATTGCCGATCTGAACGCCGGCACCAGCGTCAATATCACGACGGCCAACGTCGGCGGCGGCGGGAGCGGCGATATCTTCGTAACCGCGGCGATCACTTGGGTGGCGCCCGTGATAACCCCGGCTAATCTGACGTTGAACGCCGCGCGGGACGTGAATGTGAATGCGGCAATTACCGCCACCAACGGAAGCTTTGTATCGACCGCCGGA
>PKWQ01000059.1 GCA_003133265.1 Acetobacteraceae bacterium | reverse complement strand
GAAGCCCTGCTGACTGACGACCTCGTAGCTCCAGCCGGCCTTCTTCAGTTCGGCTTCCACCCCGGCCTGGGCGCCGTTGCCATAGGCATCGTTCTGCGAAGCGAATGCGATACGCTTGGCCTTGGCGGTCTTCATCAGCCACTCGGCGATCGCCGCGGAGTCCATCGCGTTGGAGCTGTTCATCCGCACCGCCAACGGGTTGCCGGTGCCGGCAAGGATGCCGTCGGCCTTCGACAGGACGGTGATGTCGATGATGCCGGCGCGTGCCAGCAGCGGCTGGATCGCCAGTGTGACCGGGCTGTTGTAGCCCTCGATGACCAGTGCGACGCCCTGGGCGATCATATCGTTCGCCTTGGCGACACCGATGGCGGGGGTGCTCTCGTCGTCCAGCACCACCACCTGCAACGGCCGGCCCAGCACGCCGCCCTGGGCGTTTATCATCTGGGCCATCACCTGCACCGCGCGGGTTATGCGCTGGCCGTCGTCGCCGGCACCGCCGCTTTGCGGGAACAGCATGCCCACCTTGATCGGGTCGGCGGCCCGCGCGACGCTTCCGGTGACAAGCGCACCAACCATCATCAACGTGGCCGCGGCCAATGACATGACTCGCATGGCGTTCGCTCCCTTGTTGTGTCCGTCTTGCTTCCGAACGGTCGTTGCGGACGCTACGGGGCGCGCGCCCCCAGTGTCAACGCGTTGCCACTGGTGCGTTACGGCCCGGTCTGGCAGAGTTCGCGCAAATCAAGACGTCCAGGGGGAATCGCCATGCGCCTGATCACCCGTCGAACCGTCGTCGTCGCCAGCGCCCTTGCCCTTCCCGCGATCGGCCGCGCGCGCGCCGAAGAGCCGTTCCGTCTGCGCTGCTCGCTGGATACCGCGCCCAGCCACGGCCGCAACGTCGCGATCGGCGACTATCTGAAGAAACTGGAGGCCGCCTCCAACGGCCGCCTGAAGCCGGAGCTGTTCGCCAGCGGCCAGCTGTTCCCGGACCTGAACGTGACCAAGGCGCTGGTCCAGGGCCAGGTGGAGATGGCGGCGCCGGGTGTCTGGGCGATCACCAATTTCGTGCAGGACGGCGACCTGTTCCAGTTGCCGGCGCTCTACGACCAGCCGGTCGAGGTGATCCACCGCGTTGCCGACGGCCGCGCCGGCGCGATGATCGCCGCCGAGGTCGAGCAGAAGCTGCGCAGCCATGTGCTGGGGCCGTGGATCGATAACGGGTTCAACAACTGGTTCACCACCCACAAGCCGCTGAACTCGCTGGCCGATCTGGAGGGGTTGAAGATCCGCAACTCCGGCGGCGCCGGCCAGTCCTGGCGCACGCGGTTTTTCCGCGCCATCCCGAACGTCACGGCGTGGCCGGACGTGCCGCTGGCGCTGTCGCAGGGCACGTTCGACGGGCTGATCACCACGAACGAGAGCATCGCCAGCGCCCAGCTATGGGAAGCCGGGGTGCGCTTCGGGCTGCAGGACCATAATTTCTTCGGCGCCTATGTGCCGATGGTCAGCAACGTGTTCTGGACCCGGCTGCCGCCCGACCTCCAGGCGCTGATGAAGGATGTGTGGGCACAGAACATCGCCACCTATCGCGCCAACATGGGCGCGGCGCAGGAGCGGGCGCGCGGCACGCTGGAGAGCCACGGCGTGAAGTTCGCCGACATCACGCCGGCGCAGGCGACCACGGTCCGCGATCGCATGCTGCTGGAGCAGGATCAGGTGGCGAAGGACCTGAAGATCACGCCGGAAATCGTGCCGCTGATGGAGAAGGACATCGCCAGCGCCGCCTGACCGCCCCGAGGGGACAGTCCCTAGGGGGCGGCCGGAGCGGTCAGCTGCATTTCGACCAGCCGCAGTGCATGCAGGACAGGCAGCCGGCTTCCTTGACCAAGCCGGGCTGGCTGCATTTCGGACAGAGCGGGCCCAGCCGCGTGGAGCCGTTGGTCTTGGTCGTGCTGGCCGCTATCTTCCCGATCGACATCTCCGGCAGGGTCAGGAAACCCGTCTCGACCATGTGCCGCTCGATGACGTCGCCGATCGCGGCCACCAGGGACGGCACGTAGCGGCCATTGCTCCACTGGCCGCCGCGCGGATCGAATACCTGCTTCAGCTCCTCGGCCACGAAGGCGACCTCGCCGCCGCGGCGGAACACCGCGCTGATCATGCGCGTCAGCGCCACCACCCAGGCGTAATGCTCCAGGTTCTTCGAGTTCACGAAGATCTCGAATGGCCGGATGACGCCGTCCTGCTCGGTGTCGTTGATGGTCACGTACATCGCGTGCTCGCTGTCCGGCCAGCGCAGTTTGTAGGTCGTGCCGCTGAGTCTCTCCGCGCGGCGCATCAGCTCGTTCGTTGCCGGCCCCGGGATGGCAGACGCCGGCGCGACGGTCGGCTTCACCTCGAGCACCGAGCCGGTGATGGCGTTCGGCCGGTATGTGGTGCAGCCCTTGCAGCCGCTGCGGTAGGCGTCGAGGTAGACTTCCTGGAACGCCTCGAAGCTGATGTCCTCGGGAACATTGACGGTCTTCGAGATCGCGCTGTCCACATGGGCCTGCACCGCCGCCTGCATCCGCACATGCTCGGCCGGCATCAGGTCCTGGGCGGTGACGAAATAGTCCGGCAGCGGCGCATCGGCGCCGAACATCTGCCGGTAGAGCCGCACCGTGTGGTCGGACACTTCCTCTTCCCGCGTCGAGCCGTTCGGCTCGCGGACTTTTCGGGTGTAGCTGAGCGCGAACACCGGCTCGATGCCGCTCGACACATTGTCGGCGACGAGCGAGATGGTGCCGGTCGGTGCGACGGAGGTGAGCAGGGCGTTGCGGATGCCGTGCTGCGCGATCAGCGCGCGGACGTCCTCGTCCAGTCCACGCACGGTCTCGCCGGCCAGGTAGGCGTCCCGGTCGAACAGCGGGAAGGCCCCCTTCTCCTCGGCCAGATGGGCCGAGGTGATATAGGCGGCGCGCTCGATGCGGCGGGCCCAGTCGCCCGCGACCTCGGCCGCCTCGGTCGAGCCATAGCGCAGCCCGCACATCATCAGCGCGTCGGCGAGCCCGGTCATGCCCAGCCCGATCCGGCGCTTGGCGATCGCCTCGCGCTGCTGTTGCTCCAGCGGGAAGCCGGAGATGTCGATCGTGTTGTCCATCATGCGAACGGCAAGGCCCACCAGCTTGTCCAGTTGGGCCTCGTCGAGACGGGCTTCCGGCGTGAACGGGGCCTGGACCAGCTGCGCCAGGTTGATCGAGCCGAGCAGGCAGGCGCCGTAGGCCGGCAGCGGCTGCTCGCCGCAGGGATTGGTCGAGTGGATCGTCTCGCAGTAGTACAAATTGTTGCGGGCGTTGATGCGGTCGATGAAGATCACCCCCGGCTCGGCATAGTCGTAGGTCGCCCGGGTGATGGCGTCGAACAGCGCCTTCGCCCGGATGGTGCGGTAGGTCTTGCCCTTGAACACCAGCGGCCAGTCGGTATCGGCGTCGACGGCGGCCATGAAGGGGTCGGTCGCCAGGACCGAGAGGTTGAAATTCCGCAGCCGTCCGACCTGGCGCTTGGCTTCGATGAAGGCCTCGATGTCGGGATGGTCGCACCGCATGGTTGCCATCATCGCGCCGCGCCGGGCGCCGGCGGACATGATGGTGCGGCACATGGCGTCCCAGACATCCATGAACGACAGCGGGCCGGAGGCATCGGCCCCGACGCCCTTGACCGGTGCGCCGTTCGGGCGCAGCGACGAGAAATCGTAGCCGATTCCCCCGCCCTGCTGCATCGTCAGCGCCGCCTCGCGCAGGTGGGTGAAGATGCCGCCGAGGTCGTCGGGGATGTCGCCCATGACGAAGCAGTTGAACAGCGTCACGCGGCGGTCGCTGCCGGCGCCCGACAGGATGCGCCCGGCCGGCAGGAAGCGGAAATCGTCCAGCGCCTCGTAGAACGGCTGTTCCCATTTGGCCGGGTCCGTCTCGGCGCCCGCGAGCGCGCGCGCGACGCGGCGCCAACTATCCTCGATCGTCAGGTCGATGGGCAGCCCGTCGGCGTCTTTCAGGCGGTATTTCGCGTCCCAGATCTGGCGGGAGATGGGGGCAATGCGGTCGATCGTGGACGGCCCGGCGGTCTCGATGTTCATGTCCATGATGCTACCCTCGTCCCCTTGAGTCTCGAAGGGCTTTCTCGCCCCATCTCCCCGGCGCGACTCGCCCGCGCCATCCCACTGTACCGGTCGCGGCGAGCCGCTGCGAGAGGAAGATCGAGGTTTCGGTGAGACGAGGCGTCGGTGCGGCCGGGCGGGCCGGATCAGCGGCCATCCTCTCCGTGGGCGTGTATTCCCGCCTGTTGCAGGGCGTCCCATGTTCCTTCCGCCGTCTCGGCGAACTGGAACAGGGCGAGTCCCTCGGGTTTGATGTTGCCCTCCTCGACCAGCATGTCGAAATTGACCAGCCGGCGCCAATAGCGCTCGCTGAACAGCACGATGGGTATCTTGGGTGCCTTGCCGGTCTGGACCAGGGTCAGCACCTCGAACAGCTCGTCCATGGTGCCGAATCCGCCCGGAAACACCACCAGCGCATTGGCGCGCATCGCCAGATGCATTTTGCGCATGGCGAAATAGTGGAACCGGAACGTCAGCTCCGGCGTGGTGTAGGGATTGGGTTCCTGCTCCACCGGCAGCGTGACGTTGAAGCCGATCGTGGGGGCGCCGACCTCGTGTGCCCCCCGGTTGGCGGCTTCCATGATGCCGGGACCGCCGCCGGTGGCGATGATGTTGTCGCGCCAGCGATGATGCGGCGAGAAGGCGCCGCCCCGCTCCGAGGCGATCCGGCCGAATTGCCGCGCGGCGTCGTAGAACCCGGCCTGGCGGGTCAGGCGTTCGGCGAGGGTGCGTTCCGCGTCGGTTTGTGCCGCTGCCGCCGCGGCTTGCGCCTGCTCGGGCGAGGGCGTCTGCGCGCTGCCGAACACGATGATCGTCGAGCGGATGCCCCAGTCGCGCAGCAGCAACTCGGCCTTCGCGTATTCCAGCGCGAAGCGGATATCCCGCATTTCGTCGCGGAGCAGGAACGCGGTGTCCTGAACCGGTAGCACGTAGCTCGTCGAGCGCAGCTGCGCCGCGTTGTCCGCCATGAAAACTCCCGTCCGCGTCAAAACCGACAGGTGCCGCGCACCGTGCGCGTCGAGACTACGCCCAAGCCGTCGGTTTCGACGAGCGCCAGCGCTGGTCGGCGTATCCCGCCGGTCTAAAAGCCTATCCGACCGGGTACGGGACGATTAGGCTCCTGGGAATTAAGCCCCTTTTGGGGTGGTGAGAAGGAAAGCGCGTGTCGATGTCGGTTGAACGCGGTTCGCCTGTTCCGGTGCTGGTTATTGGCGGCGCCGGGTATATCGGCGCGCATATCGCGAGCGTCATGGCGGCGCGCGGGTACCTTCCGGTCGTCTACGACAATCTGTCGCACGGGAAACGGGAGTTCGTTCAGTGGGGACCGCTGGTCGAGGGGAGCACCGCGGATGCCGGTGCGCTCCGTTCGGCGGTCAAGGATCACGGGATCAGGGCGGCAATCTGTCTTGCCGCGTTTATCGAGGTTGGCGAGTCGGTCCTCGATCCATTGAAATATTACGAAAACAATGTGGCGAATATTATTGCGGCGGCCCGGGCATTGCAGGGATGCGGCCTGCGGGCGTTGGTGTTTTCCTCGACGGCGGCGGTTTATGGCGAGCCGCGGCAGATACCGATCCCGGAAGACCATCCGCTGTTGCCGGTCAATCCCTATGGCGCCAGCAAGTTGATGGCGGAGCGGATTTTCGCCGATGCCTATGCGGCCGGCGGCTTTCCCTGCGTGCCGTTGCGCTATTTCAACGCCTGCGGTGCCGATCCCCAGGGCCGGATCGGCGAGGCGCATGATCCGGAGACCCATCTCATTCCCCGCGCCTGCCTTGCGGCACTCGGTGAGGTTCCGCCGCTTCAGGTGTTCGGCACGGATTTCGACACCCCGGATGGGACCGCGCTCCGGGACTATATCCATGTGTGCGATCTGGCGGAGGCGCATGTGCTCGCGCTGGATTATCTGCTGCGCGGCGGTGTGCCGCGCCCGTTCAATCTCGGCGTTGGCCGGGGGATTTCGGTCATGGAGATCATTCGGGCGGTGGAGCGGGTGGCGCAACGCACCGTGCCGTTCGATCTCGCTGCCCGCCGGGCCGGCGATCCGGCGCGATTGATCGCCCAGGCCGCCGATGCGGGGCGCGTGCTCGGCTGGAAGCCGAAATTCACCGATCTCGACGACATCGTCGCTACCGCGTGGCGCTGGCACGAAAGCCGGTCGGCACGGGCGCCGACCGGTTGACGTGCCACTGGACGTTCATCCAGCGACGATGAAAGCCTCGGCGTCGCGACCGCTCAGGCGATTGCGGCCACCGGTCGGCGCAGGCGTGCGTGCGGGATCGCGAACACGGCAACGGCGGTGCCGGCCAGTATCACCGCGCCGGCGATGCTGAGACCGAGATAGAGGCTGCCGGTGGATTTGTAGGCCCAGCCCACCACCGCCGGGCCGGACAGCCCGCCAAACTGGCCGATGGCGCTGACCATCGCGATGCCCATCGCCGCGCCGCGCCCTTCCAGATAGGCCGGCGGGATCGTCCAGAATACGGTGAACACCACGTAGCCCCCGGCGGCGCCGAGCATGATCAGCACCGCCGTGATCCAGACACTGCCCGCGCCCAGCGGCAAGGCCAGATAGGCCGCGCCCGCCACCACGCCGCTGACCGCGATGTGCCAGCGCCGTTCGCCCACCCGGTCGGAATTGCGGCAGACCAGCAGCACCACGATCGCGACGATGACCCAGACCCCGGACAGGATCCAGCCGACATCCTTCACCGAGGCCACGCCGACATTCTTCAGCAGGCTGGGGAACCACACCTGGTTGGTGTTGAGGAACGTCATCGTGCCGTAGACCAGCACCATCAGCCACACGCGCGGGTTGCGCAGCACGTCCAGTATCCCCGACGACGCCGCCACCGTGCGCGCCGCCCGGTCGGCCTCGATGTCGGCCGCCACCAGCCGCTTCTCCGCGTCGGTCAGGAACCGTGCGTTCTCCGGCCGGTCGGTCAGCACCCAGCAGGCCGCGAGTCCCAGCAGAATGGCCGGCAGGCCATCGACCAGGAACAGCCAGCGCCAGCCGCGCAGGCCCAGAAGCCCGTCCATCCCCTCCATCACCGAGCCGGAGATCGCCCCGCCCACCAGGCCGGACAGCGGAATGCCGACCAGGAACAGGCTGGTGGCGCGGCCGCGCTGGTGGTTGGGGAACCAGAAGCTGAGATACAGCACCACGCCGGGGAAGAACCCGGCCTCGAAGCTGCCGAGCAGGAAGCGTTGCACGTAGAACCAGTATTCGTTCCGCGCGAACATCATCGACACGATCACCGCGCCCCACAGTATCATGATCCGCATCAACGTCTTCGGCGCGCCGATCTTCAGCAGCAGCAGGTTGCTCGGGATCTCGAACATGATGTAGCCGATGAAGAACACCGACGTGATCATGCCGAACACGGCCTCGTTCATGTGCAATTCCGGCACGAATTGCAGCTTGGCGTAGCCGATGCTGACGCGGTCCAGGTAGTTGATGACGTAGCAGCACAGAATGAACGGCATCAGCCGGAGCGCGATCTTGCGATAGACCGCTTTCTCGTTCGGCACGGCTGCGGCATGCGGCATGGGGGTTTCCTCGGTTTCTTATATTGTCCACCATCATGCCAGACGGCGCCGCCGACGGCAAAACAAGCGGCAAAACAAGACGGGGAGGCATTGGGGCATGGGCAAGCTCAGCGCGCGGGGTGCTGTGGTTCTGGAACAAGCGCGGACGCTGGGGCCGATGATCGCGGCGGCGGCCGATGAGATCGAGGCGAGCCGCGACCTGCCGGAGCCGCTGTTCTCCGCCCTGGTCGAGGCGGACCTGTTCCGGCTGCTGCAACCGCTGGAACTCGGCGGCGCGGAGCTTGAGCCGATGGACATGGTCCGGTTCCTGGAGGAGATCGCCATGCACGACGCCAGCACCGCCTGGTGTCTGGGGCAGGGCAATGTCTGTGGCACCGTGACCGCCTACCTGGCGCCGGAGGTGGCGCGGGAGATTTTCCCCGATGCGCGCGGGATCGTCGCCTGGGGACCGGGGCCGGGCGAGGGGCGGGCGGTGCCCGGCGGCTACCGGCTGAACGGCACATTCAGTTTTGCGAGCGGCAGCCGGCATGCGACCTGGCTCGGCGCCAACGTGCCGGTGTTGGAGCCGGACGGAACCCGCCGGACGGCGCCGGACGGTTCGCCCACCGGCTACACGCTGCTGTTTCCGAAACAACGCGCGCAGGTGCTGGATACGTGGCAGGTGCTGGGCCTGCGCGGCACCGGCAGCGACAGCTACAACGTTTCCGATCTGTTCGTCCCGGAGGCGTATGCGATCCCGCGCAACACGCAGGTCAAGCCCAGGGTCGATGCCCAGCTGTATCGCTTCACGCCGAGCACGCTGTACTCCTCGGGCTTCGCCGGCATCGCGCTCGGCATCGCCCGGGCGACGCTGGACGGGTTCGTGCGGGAAATCCGCGATACCGTGCCGCGCGGGGCGAGCAAGCGGCGCGGAGACAACAACGTGGTGCAGGCCGAGGTGGGGCGGGCGGAAGCGCGGCTGCGCTCGGCGCGGATGTTCCTGCTGGGTTCGCTGGAGCAGATCTGGCACGAGGTCGGCCAGAGCGGGGCGTTGACCCGCGAGCAGAACGTGACCATCCGGCTGGCGACCACCTGGGCGATCCAGCAGGCGCGCGAGACGGTGGCGGCGCTCTATCTGGCGGCCGGCGCCATGGCGATCTTCGCGGTCAATCCGTTCGAGCGGCGGTTCCGCGACATCCACACCCTGACCCAGCAGATTCAGGGCCACGCGGCGCATTTCGAAACGGTGGGGCAGATTCTGCTGGGCATGGAGCCGGACCGGCCGCTGTTCACGTTCTGAGATGATCGTATTCCGGCGGGCGTTAGGATCGTCTTGACGCGTTCGCGCTTTTCCCCGATCAGTGGAGCAGAATATTCGTGCGTCCCGGAGGGCCTCGCTCTCCGGTGAATGAACGCAACGAGATCGCCTGATACAATCCGGGCAATGAAGGGGAAACGCGATGAGCAACACGAGCGGACCAATTCTTCGGCGGCGTACGGTACTCGCGGGTGCGGCGGCTGGCGCGGCCGGCGCGCTTTCCATGCCCTGGGTGGCGCGGGCCGATACGAAGGTCCTCAAGATCGGTATCCCGACGATCCTCTCCGGTCCGATCGCGCTGCTTGGCACCTCCTCGCGCGGCGGCATCCAGCCGGAGATCGATCGCATCAACGCCACGGGTGGCCTGCTCGGCCGGCAGGTGCAGCCGATCTACCGTGACTCCAAGGGGCAGCCGCAGGAAGCGGCGCGCGTGGCGCGCGAACTGGTGAACACCGACGGTTGCGAGATCCTGCTGGACGCGGAAGCCTCTTCCGGTGCCTTCGCGGTGCAGGAGGTGGTGCGCGATCTCGGCGTGCTGTGCGTGCATTCCAACAGCGAGACGTCCTCGCTGACCGCGGACCCCAAGCTGCGGGTGCCCACCGCGTTCCGCTGCACGCGCCAGGGCGTCCATGATTCGATCGTCGGCGGCGCGCATTCCGCCAAGGTGGCGACCGCGAAGAAGCTGACCAAGTGGGCAACCTGCTCGCCGGACTACGCCTATGGCCGCGACACCACGTCGCAGTTCTTCGAATTCCTGAAGCATTTCCAGCCGAATGTGGAAGTGATCTCCCAGGGTTGGCCGAAGCTTGGTCAGCCCGACTTCACCGAGGTGATCACCAAGATCCTGCAAGCCAAGCCGCAGGCGCTGTATTCCGCGCTGTATGCCGGCGACCTCTCGGCCTTCGTCAACCAGGGCAATATCTATGCGCTGTTCGGCGCGATGCAGGTGTTTGCCGTGAACATGGGCGATCAGCCGGTGCTGACGGCGGTGAAGAGCCTGCCGGCGGGCATCCAGTCGGCGAACCGCTATCTGCCAAACTTCCCAGACACCCCGGCCAACCACGCGTGGGACGCCGCCTACCGCAAGGCAAACAACAACGACTATCCCACCAACTGGTCATGGGAAAATTCCACCGCGATTCGCTTCATCGAGGAGGCGGTGAAGAAGGCGGGCAGCACCGACGGCAAGAAGGCCGCCGAGGCGCTGCGCGGCCTGACCATCGACAGCCCGTTCAGCACCACCGGCAAGGTGACGATGCGCGCGGAAGATCAGACGCTGGTCGGCTATGCCATCGGCTGGGGTACCACGATCCCGCAGGCACCGTTCGTGACCAACATGGAGGCCGGCGACTGGGGGCAGATCTTCGAGCTCGAGACCGAGTGGAAGAAGCAGAACCACTATCTGTGAGCCCACCCGGCTTCGGCCGGCATCGGGACTGAATGGCTGCGCTGGCAACGATGGAGGAACTGATGGACAAGAAGCCGACTAGGCGGGCTGTGTCCCGCAGGACTGTCCTGGCCGCCGGGGTCGGTAGCGCCGGGGTTCTGGCGATGCCGTGGGTTGCGGGTGCGCAGGCCAAGGCGTTTCGCATTGGCATGCAGGCGACCCTCTCCGGGTCGATTGCACAAGCAGGCATCACCCATCGCAACTCCGTCCAGATGGAGGTCGAGCGGATCAACGCGGCCGGCGGCCTGGCCGGCCGGCCGATCGAGGTGGTCTATCGCGATTCCAAGGGCCAGCCGCAGGAGGCCGCNNCTCGTTCGCGGTGCAGGAGGTGGTGCGCGATCTCGGCGTGCTGTGCATTCACACCTCATCGGAAACCTCGTCGCTGACCGCCGACCCGAAATATCGGGTGCCCACCGCCTTTCGCGCCGCGCGCCAGGGCGTGCATGACTCGATCGTCGGCGCCGCCTATGCCGCCCAGGTGGCGACCGCGAAGAAGCTGACCAAGTGGGGCACCTGCGCGCCGGACTACGCCTTCGGCCGCGATACCACGGCGCAGTATCTGGAGTTTCTGAAGCACTTCAAGCCGGACATCGAGGTGATCGTCCAGGCCTGGCCGAAGCTTGGTCAGTCGGACTTCACCGAGGTGATCACCAAGTTGATCCAGGCCAAGCCGCAGGCGATGTATACCTGCCTCTACGCCGGCGATCTCTCGGCGTTCGTCAATCAGGGCATTATCTATGCCCTGTTCAGCGCCATGCAGGTGTTTGCGGTGAACATGGCGGACTACACGACGCTGACCGCGGTGAAGAACCTGCCGCCGGGCATCCATTCGGGCAACCGCTACGTGATGACCTGCCCGGATACCCAGGCCAATCGGGATTGGGCGGAAGCCTATCGCAAGCGCTACAACGAATATCCCACCAACTGGTCGTGGGAGAGCGCCACCGGGATGATGTATCTGGAGGGCGCGGCGAAGAAGGCCGGCAGTTCCGACCCGATGAAACTGGCCGAGGCGCTGCGCGGCCTGAAGATCGCCTGTCCCTTCGGCGTCGACGGCACTGTTACCATGCGCGCCGAGGACCAGACGTCGATCGGCTACGCCATCGGCTGGGGCACCACGCTGTCCCAGGCGCCCTATGTCTCCGGTGTGAAGGCCGCCGACTGGGGTGTCATTTTGGAGATGGAGCAGGAATGGAAGAAGCGGAACGGCTTCATCTGACGCCGTCCCTTTTTCCCGTAACAGCGAAAGCCCGGACGTGGACCTAGACGCACTCTATGACTGCCTGACCACGACGTCCTGCGTGGTCACGCAGACCACCAGCGGCCTGATCGTCGGCATGCTTCTGTTTCTCGTCGCCGCCGGGCTGACGCTGATCTTCGGCGTGCTGAAGATCGTCAATTTCGCGCACGGCACTTTTTACATGCTGGGCGCCTATCTGGCGTACACCGTGTTCAAGATCACCGACAGCTACACGCTCGGCGTCATCGCCGGCGGGCTGGGGATGGCGCTGTTCGGCATCATAGTGGAGCGCGGGCTGATCAGCCGGGTCTATGGCGCCAACGTGCTGATGCAGTTGTTGATCTGCTACGCCATCGTGCTGATCTGCGACGATGTGGTGAAGATCGTCTGGGGCGCGGATTTCTATGCCATGGGCATGCCGCCGGCGTTCCAGGTGCCGCCGCTGTTCATCGCCGGCGGCGTGGTGCCGCCGTTCTATCTGATGCTGATCGGCGTCGCGCTGGCGATCGGTGGCGGACTGGCGGCGTTGCTCGGGCTGACCCGCATCGGCAAGGTCATCCGCGCCGCCGCGCACAACCCGGATATGGTCTCCGCACTCGGCATCAACACCACGCTGCTCTATTCGCTGGTCTTCGCCGTCGGCGGCATGCTGGCGGGGCTGGCCGGCGGGCTCGCCGCGCCGGTGCGCTCGCTGACGCCGGGGATGGGCTTCTCCATCCTGATCGAGAGCTTCATCGTCACCGTCATCGGCGGCATGGGCTCGATCGGCGGCGCGCTGATCGCCGCCGTGGTGCTGGGGCTGATCCGCAGCTTCGGCACCATCGGCTTTCCGATGTTCACCGAAGGCCTGATGTATATCTGCATGATCATCATTCTGGTCTCCAAGCCAAGCGGCCTGTTCGGCAAGGAGATCGTCTGAGATGAACCGGGCCAACACCTACCGCGACATCGCCATCGGCATCGCCGTCATCGCCGTGCTGGCGGTGATCCCGCATTTGTTTCCCAGCAAGGCGTTCCAGGATTTCGTCATCCGCTGCGCCTCCATGGCGCTGTTCGCCACCTCGCTCAATCTGCTGGTCGGCTACACCGGGCTGTCGTCCTTCGGGCACGGCATGTTCTTTGGCCTCGGCACCTATTCCTTCGCGCTGCTGATGCAGAAGGCCAGCCTGCCGCTGCCGGCGGCGTTCGTGCTGACGCTGGCCATTACCGCCGTCACCGCCGTCGCCGTCGGTGCGATCTGCATCCGGCTGCGGCTGATCTATTTTGCCTTCGTGACGCTCGCGATGCAGATGCTGATGCATGCGATCGTCATTTCCGCGGTCTCGCTGACCGGCGGCGACCAGGGCTTGCAGGGCGGCATCCCGCGCCGCGTGGTCGCCGGGTTCGATTTCGGCAACCAGTATAACCTCTACATCGCCAGCGCGGCGACGCTGGTGATCGGGCTGGCGCTGATGCGCCATATCGTCGGCACCACCTTCGGCACCAGCCTGCGCATGGTCCGCGACAACGAGGCGCGCGCCGCCTTCCTCGGCATCGTGGTCTGGCGGGTGAAGCTGACGGTGTTCGTGCTGTCCGCCGTGTTCGCCGCAATCGGCGGCGTGGTGATGAGCCTGTTCGTCTCCGGCGCCTATCCGGAGCTGATCAACTGGCCGATCTCCGGCGATGCGATCTTCGCCATCGTGATGGGCGGCGTCGGCAGCTTCCTCGGCCCGACGGTCGGCACCATGATCCTGCTGCTGCTGAACGATCTGGTGACGCGCCAGACCGAGTATTACGGCCTGGCGCTGGGCATCATCATCCTGGGCTTCGCGCTCGGCCTGCGCCGTGGGCTGCTGGACTTCATCACCGAACGCCTTGGCGGCCGGCCGGCCGGGGGCGTTTCGTGATGCTGGAAGTCCCGATGCTGGAAGTTCCGATGTTGGAGGTCCGGGGCCTGACCAAGCGTTTCGGCGGCGTCGCGGCGATCAACGACGTGACATTGAGCTTTGCCGCCGGCAGCCTGACCGCCATCATCGGCCCGAACGGCGCCGGCAAGAGCACCTTCTTCAACCTGATCTCCGGCGCCATCGTGCCCGACGGCGGCAAGGTGATCCTCAAGGGCGAGGACATCACCGGCCTGGATCGCGCCGCCGTTGTCCATCGCGGTATCGGCCGCGCCTTCCAGGTGGCGAGCTTCTTCCCCTCGATGACGGTGGCGGAGAATTTGATGGGCGCGATCGCCGCGCATCGGGGCCAGTGGGCCAACCTGAACCACCGCTTCCCCCGCCCCGGCGTGCGCGCGCGGGCGCTGGAGGTGGCCGAGCTGCTGGGGCTGGAGGGCAAGGCGGATGAGCTGTCCGCCAATCTCTCGCACGGCGATCAGAAGCTGCTGGACATCGCGCTGGCGCTGGCGCTGGAGCCGACGGTGCTGCTGCTGGACGAGCCGACCGCCGGCATGGGGCCGGAAGAACGCTGGCGCATGATCGAGAAGGTCCAGCGCCTGTGGGAACGCCAGAACCTGACGCTGGTGTTTATCGAGCACGACATGGACATCGTGTTCGGCATTTCCTCCTCGATCCGCGTGCTGTGTTACGGCCGCGTGCTGGCGCAGGGCACGCCGGAGGAGATCCGCAACAATCCGGCGGTGATCGAGGCTTATCTCGGCACGCCGGACGCGGAGGACGTCGCATGAGCACGCCGGGCATGAGCGAGCCCGTCCTTTCGGTTCAGGACATCGATGTGTTCTATGGCGCCAGCCAGATATTGTTCGGCGTCGGGCTGGACCTGTTGCAGGGCCAGACCATGGCGCTGCTCGGGCGCAACGGCGCGGGCAAGAGCACGACGATGAAGGCGATCGCCGGCATGGCCGCGCCGCGCAAGGGCAGCGTGCGGTTCCGTGGCCAGGAGGTCGCCGGGCGCAAGCCGTACGTGATGGCGCGCCAGGGGCTGGCCTATGTGCCGGAGGACCGGCAGGTGTTCCCGGACCATTCGGTGCAGGACAATTTGCTGATCGCCGCCAAGAAGGGGCCGGAAGGTCAGGACGACTGGTCGCTGAAGCGGGTCTACGAGGTGTTCCCGCTGCTGGAGCCGCTGCGCTCCCGCGCCGCCGGGCGGCTGTCCGGCGGCGAGCAGCAGATGCTGGCGATCGCCCGCGCGCTGATGGGCAACCCGGTGGTGCTGCTGCTGGACGAGCCGAGCGAGGGCCTGGCCCCCATCGTCGTCGCCCGCATCGGCGCGCTGCTGCGCCAGTTGCGCGCCAACGGCGCGACGGTGTTGTTGGCCGAGCAGAACATGCATTTCTGTCTCGGCATCGCCAGCGACGCGGTGGTGATCGACAAGGGCCAGATCGTCTATCGCGACAGCATCGCCGGCCTGAAGGCCAACCAGGAGGTCCGGCGCCGCTATCTGGCGATGTAGTGGCTGGCGCCGGGGGCTATAGCGACGTGCCCCGATCCCAGCGTAGGGCAAGGTGATAATATTTAACGGCAGACGGGATTGGCTTTATCGGTCAAATCGCATGTCTTTTCGCTGCAGATGGCATTGTCGTCGTCGGTAAACATGCAACTTTTGGCGGTTGGGGGAATATGGAATGAGATTATTTTTTCTCTCCCTCTTTCCTTTCCATAGGAACATCCCAGAAAAAACCCGTCTGTCGACGTTGGTTTGCGGTCGATATCCCATCCTCCGTTGAGCGGGATCAAATCCGCCATCTCGGACACTGGCCCATCGTAGACCCCGATGTTTGTTAGCGGCTTGCCATCGAATTCTTTCGGGCACGTAAGATCAGCCGCCATGGCGTGGGTGGTAATAAAAAATGCCATAAGAATATATTTTCTATTCAGAGGTGACAACATGATAGTTCTCCCCTTGATCAATGCCCATACCAGTTGGGTTGTTGAATTTAATATAGCGAATATGTGGAGGTTGTTGCCCTATGATATTCCCATTCTTGTCCCGTTTGTTCCACTGATCGATGACACGCATTCCGTTCTCGTCTTGGTCAAGATATAAGGCGGCATGGCTTGTCTGGTTTGTATGATTGCCATATCTGCCGTCCGGGTCGAACGTGGCGATGAGTGTTCCCGGTATTATGTGGTCGTTGCCCCGAACTTTCTCACCTTGTCGCCAATCCCTGGTCGGTGGCGCCCCAGCCGTCTTCTTTACAAGCGCTACGCATTCGCCATCGCCCACCGGGCCTTGATCCAGCCACCGATACGGGTTGGGATCGATAAAGATTTGCGCCTTCCCTGCTTGCGCGCCATCGCCCGCGCTGTCGGACCGCACGCCTGGTGGCTTGTCGTCGGCGTATTGGACGGCCTTCGCCGCTGGAATACCCGATGCCGCCTCGGCCCGGTTCGCCGCGTCGGCCAAATATCGCGGCCAGCGATCGAGCCCGATCCGCTGTATGGCGGCGGTCAGATCGGTGCCGGCGGCACGCATGTCCGCCGTTGTGCCGGCAAGTGCGGCGCCTGATGCGGCACTGCGCAGAAGATCCACCGTCGCGTCGCCGGTTCGCGGATCGAGAAACCTGTCGCGGAACGCATCGCGGCTGAGAGCGGCGGCCTTGTTCCATGCCGTCATCGCGCCCTGCAACCGGCCAAGCGCGATGTTGTCGAACGTCGCCGCCGCGCGGCGATCGGAGCGCGGAACCTGGGCCACCACGCTATGGGCGACCGTGGCAATACGCTCGCCCAGCGTGGCCGGCACTCCGTCGCCCGTTCCGCCGACAACCGCGCCCACGGACATGCCATGCCCGAACCGTCCGTGTTCCTGCCGCCCCTGGTCCTGCCAGCCCATGTATACCTTCGATTGTAGGCAATAAATCCTACAACCGCCTTCCCGGCTGCGCAAGAGCCGGAATATTCCGCCAGTGCGCTGCGTATTTGCCGGCCGCCCTGACGGCCAACCAGAAGGGGGAACCGGCCGGCGCGGAGGGTGCTATAACCACGCCCCTCAATCCCCGAATAAGGAACCCCCGACATGGTCGAAATTCCGGAAAAATTCAAAGACCTGCTGGTGCAGAAGAAGGCTTTCGCCCACCTCGCCACCGTCATGCCGGACGGTTCGCCGCAGGTCACGCCGGTCTGGTTCGACTATGTGAACGGCCGCGTGCGGGTGAACTCGGCCAGGGGGCGGGTGAAGACGCGCAACATGACCGAGGGCGCGCGGGTGGCGCTGTCCATCCTCGATCCCGACAATGCCTATCGGTACATCCAGATTCGCGGCCGTGTCGTGCGCGTGACCGAGGATGGCGCGGAGGCGCATATCGACGGGCTGGCGCACAAATATCTCGGCAAGGACAAATATCCGTTCGGCCAGCCCGGCGATGTGCGGGTGCTGTTCGAGATAGAGCCGGCCAAGATAAACACCATGGGCTGATCCACCGGCCCCGGGATAGGCGCGGGGGTTACCGCGCCTTCCACACCGGCTTGCGCTTCTCGTTGAAGGCCAGCACGCCCTCGCGGCGGTCCTCGGTGGTCACCAGGCGGTTATAGGCTTCGATCTCGAACATCAGGCCGGTACGCAGGTCGGTCTGCATGCCGGCGCGGATCGATTTCTTGGCCTGGCGGATCGACAGCGGCGCGTTGGCGGCGATCTTCTCCGCCGTGGCCAGCACGGTCTCTATCAGCGTGCCGGGCTCGCAGACCTGGTTCAGGATGCCCCATTCCAGCGCCTGTTCGGCACCGATCGGCGCGCCGGTGCAGATGAACTCCATGGCGCGGCGCGACCCCATGGCGCGCGGCGCCAGTTGCGTGCCGCCGCCGCCGGGCATGATCCCGACCGTGACCTCGGTCAGCGCGAAGCGGGCGGTGCGCACCGCATAGGCGAAGTCACAGGCCAGCACCGCCTCGGTACCGCCGCCGTAGGCGTGGCCGTTGACGGCGGCGATGATCGGCATCGGCAATTCCAGCAGCGCGTCGCGGCCGCGCTCGAATATCTCGTGCTGGTGCTGCCATTGTTCGTCGGTCATCCCCTTGCGTGCCTTCAGGTCGCCGCCGGCGCTGAAGATCTTCTCGCCCGCTCCGGTCAGCACGACGCAGCGTATGTCGCCGGGATGCGCGATCAGCCCGGTCCATAGCGCCAGCATCTCCTCGCCCATTTTGGTGTTCTTGGCGTTGCCGACTTCCGGGCGGTTCATCGTCACCAGCAGCACATGCGGGCGGACGGTCTCGACCAGCAGGGTTTCGTAGTGGGGGGTGACAGAGGCCATCAGCGTGGCTCCAGCGACGGGTAGGGACCGTCTTTCACGGTGTAACGTTCCAGCACGATCTCCTTGATCGTCCGGCGCATGATCTTGCCCTGGGCGTTGCGCGGCAATTCCGCCAGCATCAGGAAGGCGCGCGGATGCTTGTGGCGGGCTAGCTCGGACAAAGCTGCCCTGGCCCGCTCCGGCCAGCCCTGGTCCGCCGTTTCCGCCACCGCGACGATGATCTCGCCCCAGTATTCCGACGGCAGCGTGACGATGGAGACCGCGCCGGTGCCGGCGGTACCGGACAGCACGCGCTCGATCTCGTCGGGGTGGATCTTGTAGCCGCCGGACTTGATCACGTCGGCGACGCGCCCGACCAGATGCAGCCGGCCGCGCGCGTCGATCCGCCCGTAATCGCCGGTGGCATGGAAACCATCGGGCGGCAGCGGAATGAAACCGTTCTGGTCGAAATGCCCGGACGACATGTGCCGCCCGCGCAGATGCACCTCGCCGACCTCCTCGCGCCCCAGCACGCCGCCGTCCTGGTCGCGGATTTCGATCTCCACGCCGGTGCCGGGAAAACCGACGCAGACGCCGTCGCCGCTGATCGGGCCGCTGTAATAGGCGTCGGTCTCGGCCGGGGAGAGCGTGGCGATCGGGTTGGTGATCTCCGACTTGCCGTAGGTGACGCGGATCACCGGCCCGAACACCGCCTTCGCCTTGTGGTACAGCGAAGGCAGCAGCGGCGCGGTGCCGCAGAAGATGGTGCGGATGCCCTCGATTTTCTTACCCTCGTAGGCGCCGATGATCTTCGCCATCACCGTGGGCGGGGCGAAGATGTGGTCGATGCCGCCAGCGTCCAGCACGCGCGTGACCTTCGCCAGATCGACGCCGTCCAGCAGCACGGCGGTGGCACCGCGATCGTTGAACGCCTGCGTCAGGATGCCGGCGCCATGCACGAACGGCGTCATCAGCAGCACCTTGCTGCCGGGCGCCGGCATGTAGGCGAAACTCGCGCGTTGCAGCAGGTCGGCGATCCAGCGCGCGCCGTGGGTGGTGACGATCGCCTTCGGCTTGCCGGTGGTGCCCGAGGTGAAACTGATCCGCCCGCGCGCCTCCGCCGGC
>PKWQ01000006.1 GCA_003133265.1 Acetobacteraceae bacterium | reverse complement strand
CCGCGCGACAATCAAGGTGAGAACGGCCGACAATCAGGGTGAGAAAGCGTTCTGCCGCTTGCGGCGCAGGGAGGGCGGAGCCCGACCGGAGGCGCAAGCGGCAGAACAACTGGCCTGAAGTCCCCCAGGGGGGACGGATCGTCTGGTGATCGCGACCGGGTGGGCTGTGGATGGATCTCTCGTGAAGGGATCCGCCCATTGCCCGGCCGCCATATCACCGATCACCAGATGAGGCTTTACATGACCTTCCGACAGACAGACGGCCCAGCGGTTTCGGCCGCGAAGGCGTCGATCAGCACGGCGAGCGCCTATCGCTTCGAGCGCGATCACCGGCTGCCATCCTCCCACAAGACGGTGCGCGGGCGCCGCCGCCCCGATCCGCTCGCCGACTTCTTCGACGTCGAGGTGGTGCCGATGCTGACGGCGGCGCCGGAGCTGCGCGCGGTGGCGATTTTCGAAGAGATGCAGCGGCGCCATCCGGATCTGCCGGCCGGCGCACGCCGTACCCTGGAGCGGCGCATCCGCGCATGGCGGGCCATTCATGGCGCGGACCAGGAGGTGATCTTCCGCCAGCTCCATGAACCTGGCCGGATGGGGCTGTCGGATTTCACCGACATGACCGACCTGGGTGTCACCATCGCCGGCGTTCGGCTCGATCACCGGCTCTATCACTTCCGGCTCGCCTACTCGGGCTTCGAGCATGCCCACGTGATCCTCGGCGGCGAAAGCTATGTGGCGCTGGCCGAAGGACTGCAGAATGCGCTGTGGGCGCTCGGTGGCGCGCCGCGCGAGCATCGCAGCGACAGTCTTTCCGCGGCGTTCCGCAACCTGGACACCGACGCGCGCGAGGATCTGACCCGGCGCTATGACGCGCTGTGTGCGCACTATGGCATGCAGCCGACCCGCAACAATCGTGGCGTCGCGCATGAGAACGGTGCCATCGAGAGCGCGCATGGCCATCTCAGGAAGGCCGCCCGCGACGCGCTGCTGATGCGCGGGATCGCCGACTTCGATGATCTGCCCAGCTATCGCCGCTTCATCGACGAGATCGTCAGCCGCAAGAACGCCCACCACGCCAAACGCATCGCCGCCGAGCGGCCCGCGCTCCAGTTGCTGCCCGGGCAGCGCACCTGCGATCATGAGGAGACGATCGTCACCGTCACCTCGTCGGGCGGCTTCACGCTGCGCAAGGTATTCTACACGGTGCCGTCCCGGCTCATCGGCCATCGCCTGCGGGTCCGCCTCTACGATGACCGCCTGGATCTGTTCATCGGCGGCACACCGCTGATGACCCTGACCCGCGGACGCGCCGCCGCCGGCAAGCACGCCCATGTCGTCGATTACCGCCATGTCATCCACGCCCTGCGGCGCAAACCCATGGCGCTGCTCAATCTCGTCTATCGCGACCAGTTGTTCCCTCGCGACGCCTATCGCCTGACCTTCGACCGCCTGCTCGAAAAGCTCCCGGAAAAATCCGCCTGCCGCCTGATGGTCGATCTTCTGGCGCTCGCCCATGAGCGCGGCTGCGAGGCCGACCTCGCCACCCTCCTCACCGCCGATCTCGCGGCGGGCCAACTCCCCGACATCGCGGCGCTGCGCGCCCGCTTCGCGCCGGATCCCGCGGCCCTTCCCGAGATCGTCGTCCATCTCACGCCGCTGATCGCCTATGAAGCGCTGCTTGGCGCCGACCCCGGTCCACATGGCGACTCCCATTGGGGAGACGCGGCATGACCCACAGCATCGACACCGCCCGGCTGACGCTGATGCTCAATGACCTCCGCCTGCCCGCGATCAAGCAGGATTGGCCAGCCCTGGCCGAGCGGGCGAACAAGGAAAGTTGGCCCGCCGCGCGCTTCCTCGCCACCCTCGCCGAACATGAGATCGCCGAACGCGACCGCCGACGCCTCACGCGCCATCTCGCCGAGGCGCAACTCCTGCCCGGCAAGACCCTCGACAGCTTCGACTTCGACGTCGTGCCCATGGTCTCCAAGGCCCATGTCCTCGCGATCTGTGCCGGCGACAGCTGGATCGACAAAGGCGCCAACCTGATCCTCATCGGCGGACCAGGCGGCGGCAAGACGCATCTGGCCTCCGCCATCGGCCTCGCGTTGGTGGAAAACGGATGGCGCGTGTTGTTCGCCCGCACCTCCGACCTGGTGCAGAGACTTCAGGTCGCGCGCCGCGAACTGGCGCTGGAGGCCGCCATCAACCGCCTCGATCGCTTCCACCTGCTGATCCTCGACGATCTCGCTTATGTCAGCAAGGATCAGGCGGAAACCTCCGTTCTGTTCGAACTCATCAGTGCTCGATACGAACGCCGATCCACCTTAATCACCGCCAATCAGCCGTTCGGGGCATGGGGAAAGGTCTTTCCAGATCCCGCCATGACGCTCGCCGCCGTCGACCGCCTCGTCCACCACGCCACGATCTTCGAAATCAATGTCGACAGCTATCGCCGCCGCGCCGCACTCGAACGCAAACACAAGGGCGCCGGACGGCCGCAAAACTACGCGACAACCAAAGACCTCAGCCCTCCGCCGCTCCCCGACAATCAAACCAAAACTTAGCGCTTGCCAGCGACAATCAGACCGAACAGCATAGCTTCGTCGCGATCACCAATTCTCATCCTGATCGCCGCCCTCTCTCACCCAGATTGTCGCGCGATAC
>PKWQ01000085.1 GCA_003133265.1 Acetobacteraceae bacterium | reverse complement strand
TGCCGGCGCCGTTCGGCCCGATCAGGCCCAGCACTTCGCCCGCGCGGATCTCGAAGCTGAAATCGCTGACCGCGAGCAGGCCACCGAAGCGGCGGGAGATGCGTTCGGCAACCAGCAGCGGCGTGCTCATGCCCGTCCACCGCTCAGCAGCCGCAGCAGACGCTGGCCGCCGCCCCACAGCCCGTCCGGCAGCACCAGCATCGCCGCGACGATCGCGCCGCCGAACAGGATGTGTTCCAGCGAGCCGGCGCCTTGCAGCGCCTGACTGAGCACGGTCAGCAGCGTCGCGCCCAGGATCGAGCCCAGCACATGCGAATCCCCGCCGACCTTGACATAGGCGAGCGCGAACACCGGCAGCAGATAGCTGAAGTCGCCGGGGCTGATGACGTTGTAGACATGCGCGTGCAGCGAGCCGGCAACGCCGACAGCGAAGGACGCCACCACCAGGCAGACCAGCTTGATCTGCATTACGTCGATGCCGACGGTTTCCACCAGGGCGTCGTTGTTCTGGATCGCGTTGAACAGCTTGCCCAGATGCGAGCTTTCGCAAAGATACATCAGCAGGATCAGCCCCCCGCACAGCAGGACGCTGAACGCGGGCATCCAGGGGTCGAGCGCCTGCGGCGGGAAGACGCCCATGATGCCGGAATTGCCGCCGAGCCATTCCACGCGGGTGTAGATCAGTCGCGTCACCTCGGTGAAGGCGAAGCTGATCAGCATGAAGTAAGGCCCCTTGGTGCGAAGCGTGATCATGCCGAACGCGGCACTGACCAGTACGCCCAGCACGCCGCCGGCGAGCAGCGCCACCGGAAACGGCAGCCCCCATTTCACCGTGAACACCGCGGCGATGTAGGCGCCCATGCCATAGAAGGCGCCGGTGGCGATGTTGGTTTCCCCGACCAGCAGCATGAAGCGCAAGCCCACCGCCAATACCGCGTTCAGCGCGATCCAGATCAGCATGTGCTGGTGGTATTCATTCTCGCTCAGCAGCGCGAACGCCAGCACCGCCACCGCGCCCAGCGCGGTGATGCACTGCCCCACCCTAGCGCTGAGCATGGCCGAGCAATCCCTGGGGGCGGACCAGCAGGAACACCATCACCAGCAGGAACATGGCGATGGTGGCGTAGGAGAGATCGAAGAAATAGCCCGCGAAACTCTCGATCGCGGCGATCAGGAAGCCGCCGAGGATCGCGCCGGGTATGCTTCCCAGGCCGCCGATGATGATGATGATGAATGCCTTGGACAGATAGTCGTTGCCGATCGACGGGCTGATCGCGACCAGCGGCGCGATCAAACCGCCGGAGATGGCGGCGAGCGCGGAGCCGATCATGAAACCGTAGAACGAGATGCGGCGATAGCGGATGCCTTGCAGCATCGCCGCCTCCCGGTCTTCCGCCACCGCCCGCAGCGCCTTGCCCAGCTTGCTGTGCTGGACAAGCTGATACAATCCGAAGGTGAAGGCCAGCGCGATGCCGCAGATCACCAGCCGCTGGGTTTCGAGCGAGCCGCCCAGCACCGACACCTGACCGGTGAGCAGCTTCGGCACCACCCGCGGCGCGCCGGAGAACACCCAGAGATAGATGCCCTCCATCAGCAGCAACAATCCGACCGAGAGGATGAAAGACCCGATCAGGTCGCGCAGATAGCGCTCGAAGGCGCCGAAATAGAGCACCGCCGCCAGTGCGGACACCGCCAGCGACGCCGCCGCGAAACAGACGAAGTAATCCAGCCACGCCGGCAGGGCGAACCGGACGGTGAGTTCCGGCATCGCCGCCGCGATCAGCAGCGCGGCCAGGGTGAAGAACTGGCCATGGGCGAAATTGATCACCTTCATCACGCCGAACACCAGCGTGAGGCCGAGCGAGAACAGCACATAGACCGCGCCGATTTGCAGCGTGTTGACGAGAAGCTGGGCGATCAGCCCCATCCGACCGCCTCCGCCGTGGCGGTCGGGTCGGCCTCTGCCAGTTCGCCTCCGCTCACGGCTGCTTCGCCAGGCGCTGCTTCAGCTCCGCGGGGATGATCCGCTCGATCTCGACGGTCTGGCCGTTCTTGATCTGCGACACGATGATCGGCACCAGCATCTGCTGCGGAGAGCCGTAGGTTTCCTTGCCACCGAAGGCCGCCGGTCCATAGCTCGACTCGAAGATGAGGTCGGGCAGCACCTTGGCAACCTTGCGCGGATCGATCGAGTTTGCCTTCTCGATCCCCGCCTTGGTCGCCATCGCGGCGTCCCAGGTGGCGAGCTGCAGCACATTCAGCGGCTCATGCAGCGCGGCCAGCGCGCCCTCGTTCAGCTTGCGCTGGATCGGCGTCGCGGTCGGGCCGGCGAAGTCCGCGGCGGCGCCCATGTAGGTGTCCTCGACCGCCGCGCCGCCCACTTTCACCGTCGCGTCCGCGCCGGTGCCCGCGGATTGTATCTTGATTCCCTTCCAGCCCTGGACAGAGAGTTCCTTGAAGACGAGGCCGCTATCGGCCGGCGGCGCGCCCATATCCATGATGTCCGCATGGGTCTGCGCCAGTTTGGTGGCGATCGGCTGGAACTCGGTCGTGCCGCGTTCGTACCAGGCGCTGGTCAGGATGGTGTAGCCGCGCGCCTTGTACTGCTTGACCACCTCCTCCTCGACCTCCTGGCCGGTGGCGTCGTTGGGGTTCAGCAGCGCGACGGTCTTCGCTTCCGGGTGCTGGCGCTTGACCGCGTCGATCAGCGGGCCGAACAGCTCGAACGGCGTGTTGGAGCTGGTGAAGGTCAGCGGGGCCTGCGGCCCCTTCACGCTCTTGCCCCAGGCGATCTGCAACAGCAGCGCGCCGGTGCGTTCGGACAGGCTTTGCAGCGCCTTCACCGGCGCGGTGCCGATGCCCTGGATGACGAACCGGATCCCGTCGCGGTTCAGCATCGCCTGGGCGGCCTTGCCGCCGTCGGCGGAGTTGTAGCCGTTCTCGTAGGCGATCACTTCAACCTTGTAGGTCTTGCCGCCGGCCTTGATGCCGCCGTGATCGTTGATCTCCTTCGCCGCCTGCTGGCCGACCCAGGCGGAGCCGATGCCCCAGCTGGCCGCCGCGCCCGACATCGGCACGAAGACGCCGAACCTCAGGATGTTGTCCTCGGCCCGCGCGCCCGAGGCGATCCCAGCCGCCAGCACCGCCGCGGCGGCCCACGCCATCAGATGTTTCATCGCATTTCCCCCGTTCGTTCCGGCATGTGCCCGATGGACGCCAGCCCGGTCGATTATGCTCAAGACTGAGCCGCCTTCTATGGAAATTCAAGCCGCCTCTGTAGATGCCCAAAGGGTCGAGGCCGGCCATGAACCATGGCGCGCCCTATGCCGGGATGCGCACCTGCATCTCGGCGATGCCGTGGATGAAGTTGCTGTAGATGCGTTTCGGCTCATCCATCAGATCGACCCGTGGGAAGCGCTTCATGATCTCTTCCCACAGGATCATCAGTTGCATCTCCGCCAGACGATTTCCGACACAACGATGCACGCCGAAGCCGAACGACAGATGGCTGCGCGGGCGGGCGCGGTCGATGATGAAGTCGTTCGGCCGATCGATCGACCCCTCGTCCCGGTTGCCCGAGATGTACCACATCACCACCTTGTCGCCTTCGCGGATCTGCTTGCCGCCCAGTTCGGCGTCGGCCAGCGCGGTGCGGCGCATATGCACGATCGGCGACTGCCAGCGGATCATTTCCGGCACCATGCTCGGGATCAGCCCGGGATTGTCGCGTAACTTCTGGTACTCCGCCGGGTTCTTGCACAACGCCCACAGACCGCCGCTCATGGAGTTGCGGGTGGTGTCGTTGCCGCCCACGATCAGCAGCGTGAGGTTGCCGAGATATTCCATCGGGTCGTTGACGAGATTCTTCGTCGCCTCGCCATGCGCCAGCATCGAAATCAGATCGTAGCCGGGCGGGCGCGCCGCGCGCTCATGCCACAGGCCGGTGAAAACCCGCAGCGCCTCGGTCAATATTTCCAGCCGTTTCTCTTCGGAATCAACCACTCCGCCCGCGTTCACATCGGCGGTGGCGCAGTCGGACCAGAAGGTCAGCTTGTGCCGCTCCTCCAGCGGAAAGTCGAACAGCGTGGCCAGCATCAGCGTGGTCAGCTCGATGGAGACATGCTGCACCCAGTCGAAGGTCTCGTTGCGCGGCAGGCCGTCCAGCACCTTGCACACGCGCTCGCGGATGATCGTGGACATGTTGTTCAGGTTGGCGGGCGCGACGATCGGGCTGACCACCTTGCGCTGCTCGTCGTGCCGCGGCGGGTCCATCGAGATGAAGCTGGAGCGGCGATACTGCATCGGTCGGTCGGTGATGGTGATGCCGCCGAGTTTGGCCTCGGAGGAGTATATCTCCGGGTGCGTCTCGACCTGCATGATGTCCTTGAACTTGGTTACCGACCAGAACGAGCCGTACATCCCGTCCTTGCGGTAATGCACCGGGTCTTCCCGCTGCAGCCGCTCGAAATACGGGTAGTAGATGTCGTTCTGATACAATTCCGGATCGCTGACGTCGATCTGGTCCAGTGGCGTCGTGTAGGCGTCGGTGACCGGATCCACGCGCACCGGTGCGTTCATGGTGAGACCTCCTGTATGGCGTCTTTTTTTATTAGTGCTGACCTTCCGGCATCCGCACGACCATCCCGTCGTACGCGTCGGTAACCTCGATCTGGCAGGACAGGCGGGAATCTGGCTGAGCGACGGCGGCGAAGCTGAGCATCGACGCCTCCTGGGAGCCGGCGGCGGGCAGGCCGACCTTAGGCAGCCAGTCGGTGTCGACATAGACGTGGCAGGTGGCGCAGGCGCACTCGCCGCCGCAATCGGCGTCGATCCCCGGCACGTTGTTGTCGATCGCGCCCTGCATGACGGATCGGCCCACGGGCACGTCGACCGGGTGAGCGGTGCCGTTGTACTCGATATAGATGATGGTCGGCATGGACGGCTCCCTGTGGTCTTGCTCGCTCAGACGGCGAGTTGTTGCATGGTCAGGCTCATATCACGGATTTGCGCCGCACTCAGCCGTTTCCGTTTGCCGATGATGCGTCGTCCGCCCATGAACTCCTGGGGCGCGTTGACCGCCTCCACCGCCTGTACGGTGCCGTCCGCGGTCAGGTGGAACAAGGCGAATTTTCCCTCCTCCAGGCTGCCGCGCAGCACGATTTCCGTGGCCTCGAAGGGAATGCCGGCGATCTGCAGGCGCAGGTCGTACTGGTCGGACCAGAACCACGGCACTTCGGGCGCGGGCGGCGGCATGCCGCAGATCGCGGCGGCGGCCTGCTTTGCCTGCTCCAGCGCGTTGGGCACGGATTCCAGCCGCAGCATGCGCTCATACAGCGGCAGCGGGCGGCGGGTGCAGTCGCCGAGGGCATAGATCGCCGGGTCGTTGGTGCGGGTGGCGAGGTCGACCACGATCCCGCCGTCGCAGGCCAGGCCGGCGGCACGGGCGAGCTCGTCGTTGGCCACGGCACCGACGCCGACCAACACGGCGTCGCACGCGATCAGGCGGCCGTCGGCCAGGCGCACGCCGGTAACGTAGCCGTCGGCGCCGGTCAGTGCCTCGACATCGGCGCTTGTTTCGATCGTCACGCCCCGGGCGCGGTGATAGGCCTGGAAGAAGTCGGACAGGATCGGGCAGGCGACACGGGCCAGCACCCGGGGCTCGCGCTCGATGATCGTGACCGCGACGCCNNGGCGAGGCGCTTGCCGGGACCGAGCGCTGCTTTCAGCAGGTCGGCGTCGGCGGCAGTGCGCAGTTCCAATACGCCGGCAAGGTCGATGCCGGGCAGCTTGATGCGGCGGGCGCGGGCGCCGAGAGCGAGGATCAGGTGGTCGTAGGCCAACGCCTCGCCGGTGGAGAGCGTGACGGTCTTGCCGGCGCGGTCGATGGCGATGACGCTGGTGCCCAGGCGCAGGCCGATGTCGGCGCCGGGGTAGAAGGCGGCGGGGCGCAGCGCGAGGGCTTCGGCGTCGGCCTCGCCCTTCAGCCAGGCTTTCGACAGTGGCGGGCGCTGGTAGGGCGGCAGGGGTTCCTCGCCCACCAGGGTGATGCCGCCGGTCCAGCCCATCTGGCGCAGCAGCGCCGCGGCGGACCCGCCGGCATGTCCGGCGCCGGCGATGACGATACGGGGCTCCGGTGCGGTCATGCCGCGCGTTCCTCCTTGTTGCGACTAGCTTTCCAGTTGTTGTTTCAGCGCCGCCCAGCGGTCCAGGATCGGCAGCAGACTGTCCGCCTTTTCCGGCGGAAGGCTGAACACGACGCGGTCGATGCCGATCTGCTGGCAGTAGCGCAGCCGGTCGATCTGCTCCGGCACGCGGAAAATCGTTATCGGCAAGGTTGCCGGGTCGCGTCCGGCTTGCGTTGCCATCTGCCGGAACTGCTCGATCAGCACGCCCACGCCCACCTGCTCCAACCGGTCGGCGCGAGGGATCCACCCGTCGCCATAGCGGATCGCCCGGCGGGCGGCATAGGGAAAGGCGCCGCCGACGATCACCGGCGGATACGGCTTTTGCAGCGGCTTCGGCCACTGGTTCATCTTGTCGAAATTGACCAACTCGCCGTGATATTCGGCCTCGTCCTCGGTCCAGATGGCCTTCATCGCCTCGACCCGCTCGCGCACCAGTTTATGGCGGGTGGCGAACACGGTGCCGTGGTTCTCCATCTCGTCCTGGTTCCAGCCATTGCCGATGCCGAACAGAAAGCGCCCGCCCGATAGCTGGTCGATCGAGGCAACGGCCTTCGCGGTGTGGATGGGATCGCGCTGGTTCATCAGGCAGACGCCGGTGCCGATCTTCAGCCGCGTCGTCACCGCCGCCGCCGCGTTCAGCACCAGGAATGGGTCCATGATGTCGTAATAGGGACGGATCAGCGGACCGCCGAGCCGATAGGGCGTGAGACGCGACAGCGGAATATGGGAATGCTCCGGCACCCAGAGCGATTCGAAGCCGCGTTCTTCCAGTGCGGGTCCGAGTGCGACAGGCGACATCGAATATTCGGTGAAGAACATCACCGCGCCGATTTTCATGTTGGTTTCCTCATCCGCTGTCGGCCGGCTATGGGCCGCGTGCCGCTTCGGGCTGTTGATCCAGGTATCGTGCAAACCCGCACCAACAGCCCGAAGGCGTCGTCGCTATCGAATCCTATTGCCGCGGATAGATCGTCTTCGCGGCAGCGTCAGCCGCCGGATAGACTGGCACCAGCTTCAATGTGCCGTCCGCCTGCTTCTGTATCTGGCCGATCAGATTGGCCAGCCCGAGCTGCGCCCCGTCGGCGCGCAATTCAAACGACCCGCCAAGCGTCTTCAACTGGCCCGACTGGCTGAATACCGCGCGGCGCAGCTCCAGCTGGTCCAGGCTGGTCGCCACGGACAGCGTCTTCTCCAGCACCAGCCCGGTGTTGTAGCCGGACAGGGCATTGAAGCCGAATTCCATATGCTCATTGGCATAGCGCTTGTCCCAGGCGGCACGAAACGCCGGGAGAGCCATCCCGAAATTGACGGTGTTTTCGTGCAGCGACGGCGGGAGGTAGGTGAGGGTGTTCAGAACCCCGGCGTCACCGACCGCATGGTGCACCAGTTCGTTTTCGATGCCGGCATAGATGGTGAACAGCATCTTGAACGAGGCGCCTGCGTCCTGCACGGCGCGCAGGAACGCGATGTCGGCGCCCGGATAGGCAAGGTTGATCACCGCATCCGGTTCGTGGGCCGCGATGTTGTTGACCAGTGTCACGTAGTTGGAGGTAGCGGTCGGCACGCCGCTGTCGAACACGATTTCCATCTTGCCGGACGCCTTGATCGCGGCCCGGATGGTGTTTGCCTGCGTCAGGGTGAAGTCGTTGGTCGCATACAGCAGCGCAACCTTCTTGATGCCGAGTTTTGCCCCATCGCTGTCAAGGAAGCCGCTGAGCGTGGACGCCCACGNNCGGCACCGACATCTGCGCCGAGATCAGAACCGTGTACGGATTGTCGGCGGCGAACAGGTTGGCGCCGGTGCCGGTCTGGTTGAAGAACAGCTGCTTGTGCTCGCGCGCGATCGGCACGCCGACGGAGGCCAGAACCGACCCCATGTCCGCCACCAGCAGATCCACGTGGTCCTGGGTAATGAGCCGGTTGTACAGCGCGGCGGCGGTGCCGGTGTCGCTCTGGTCGTCATAGGCAATCAGCTTGACCGGCAGCTTCTTGTCGAATGCCTTGACGTAGACGCCGCCGGCGGCGTTCTGCAGTTCGGCCCACAGCTGCAACCCGCGATACGTCGTGGTGGATGTGTTCGCGAAAGTGCCGCTTGTGGCGTACAGGGTGCCGATCTTGATCGCGTCCGGCGCATCCGCCGCGCGCGCGAAGCCTGCGAGCCCGAGTGTCGCGGTTATCAGCAGGCAGGCCAGTTTCAACAGCTTCATCTTGGCGGTTCTCCATTTTGGCGTCGCCGGGGACTCCACGGTTGGATCGTGGCGGCGCGTTGCAAGGCCTGTTGTGCCCGATCCACCACCGGGATGTCGATCACCGGGCGCAGCGGGAGTATGCTCCATCGCACCATCGAACACCGGGAGGACGCATTGACCCCTCGCATCGGCTATCTGCTGCCAACGCGCGAGAGCGTCATGGAAGGACGGCCCGAGGCGGCGCCGCTGCTGGCGCTGGCGGAGCGTGCCGAGGCGCTCGGCTACGATTCCGTCTGGGTCGGCGACTCGGTGCTGGCCCGGCCGCGACATGAGCCGCTCACGCTGCTCGCCGCGGTTGCCGGGCGGACGCGCCGGGTCGAGCTTGGCACCGCGGTGCTGCTCCCGGCGCTGCGCAACCCCGTCCTGCTGGCTCACCAGGTCGCGACGCTGGATCAGATATCCGAGGGGCGCGTCATTCTCGGGGTCGGCATCGCCAGCGACGTGCCGAATATCCGTGCCGAGTTCGAGGCGGCGGGCGTGCCGTTCGAGCGCCGGGTCGGCCGCATGATGGAGGGTCTGCGGCTATGCCAGGCGCTGTGGCGCGGCGAGCCGGTCACCTGGGAGGGGCGCTGGACGGTCAAGGACGGCGTGCTGGGGCCGGTGCCGCACCGCCGGGGCGGCCCGCCGATCTGGGTCGGCGGCTCGGTGCCGGCAGTGATCGAACGGGTCGGCCGCCA
>PKWQ01000244.1 GCA_003133265.1 Acetobacteraceae bacterium | reverse complement strand
TTCGAAATGCGATTCCCCTGCACTCCATCAGATTTACACTTGCCCTTACCGCCGCGGTAAAGTTTACTAGCACTCCGGCGATAGATTGTTGGGTGATGCCGAGAAGTTGGGGTTCGGGGCATATGCCGAAAGGCAACAGCCAAATTTTTGGCAGACTGATGGCGGGGCTGGTCGCGCTCCTGACAGTGTGTCTGCTCGCTCTCCCGGCATCCGCCCACCAGGACGTCACCGGCCAATCCACACATCGGTCCGAGGCCGCCCAGTCGGCGGCTCTGCAACTGTCTTTAGAACAGCCAGCAGCCAAGAGCAGATGTGGCGACCATTTGTCCTGCTGTGTCCTGGGCCAGTGTTCAGTCGCGACAGTCATCATCCCCACCGAATCTGACGCAGGCCGTCGGCCTCGCCCGATCGCCGCAGCCTATGCTTGGGTCGGTACGGCAATCCCCCCGGGCCTGCGTGCCGGCCCGACCACTCCTCCCCCCAGACTGAACGCCTGACGCCACCACTCCGTCTAAATTGAGGCCCGGCCTTAATTCAGATCAGACGGGGCGACGGTTCATCTCGTGTCGCGCGCATGTCCAAGCGCGCCCACGAAAGCGTTCACCGATGGGGAAACCGAGTGATTCATGCCATCACCACACCTCGCACACGCGGGCGCCCTTGCGTCGGCCATCCTGCTATTTGCGCTGCTCGCGGCACCTGCGTCGTCACAGACGCTGCATGATTTCGTCGAGGCCGCTGCCGCCCGCAATCCCGACCTTGCCGCACTGACCGGCCGTCGAGACGCGATTGGTGCGCGCCAGTCTGCCGCCGACGCTCTGACCCCTGGTGCTCCGACGTTCAGCGGCAGCTACGCGACCGACCAGGTCCTGCGCAACCGCCAGCAGCGCGAGGCCCAGATCGGCATAAGCACCCCCATTTGGTTGCCTGGAGAGGGCACTGCGAGCCGTCACGTGGCCGACGCCGAACTCTCCCGCTCCTCGGCCCAGGCCGCCGCCATCAAGCTGAAGGTTGCCGGGCAGGTCAGGGACAGCCTGGCGGAGTTCGCTCTGGCCCAGGCCGAGTTGGCGGTGGCCGAACGACGCCTGCGCGATGCTCGCACGCTTGAAGGCGATGTCAGCCGCCGTGCCCGTGCCGGTGAGGCTTCCGAAGCCGACGTCTTGCTGGCGCGCGCAGAGCGTATCGCCACCGACGGCGAGCTGCGCGACCGGCGCGTGGCCCTGGAGCAGAGCAGGCTCGATTTCCAATCCCTGACCGGAATTCCGCCTGTCGCCGCAGCTATGAATGAGCCAATCCCGGCGCCAGCGGCAACCGCGCATCCCCGGCTTGAAGATGCCAAGGGCGCGATTGATGTAGCGCGGGCAAATCAGGCACTGGCCGGCATTCAGGTTCGCGACAGTCCTGAAATCGGTGTCGTCGCTCGCCGCAACCGGGACATCTACGGCACCGTCTACGACAACAGTATTGGTATTGAACTGCGCATCCCGTTCGCGACCGACGCACGCAATCGGCCACGCCAGACGGCGGCGCAGGCGGAACTGACCGAGGCGTCCGCAGGCTACGCCGCGGCTGAACGTGAAATCGGCACGGAACAGCAGAAGGCCAGGATCGGATACGACAACGCCCTCGTGCAACGAGATCTTGCACGCGAACGGATGCGCGCCCTCGCGCAGCAGAGCGCTCTCGTCGGACGCGGTTACCAGGGCGGCCAGATTTCATTGCTCGACTACGTCCGCGTCAGGGCACTCACCTACGACGCGGAAGCCGCCGGGTCACGCGCCGAGATCGGCGTCGCGAAGGCCCGCAGCAGGCTCAATCAGGCTTTCGGAGTCATTCCATGATCGGCGCTCGCCTCTTCTATCGGGCCGCATTCGTTGTCGGCGCCGTCCTGCTCTTGACAGGTGCCCCATTGCCTGCGGCGGCCCATGCCGGTCACGACGACGCGGAACCCGTCGTTTCGGGATCGGGCGCGCCGCGCACCGAGACGGCCTCTCAGGACTTCGAACTCGTTGCCGTTGCAGCGAATCATCGTCTGAAGGTCTATCTAGATCGGTTCGCGACCAACGAGCCGATCGAGGGCGCCTCCCTGGAGGTCGCGGAGAACGGCGGCGAGGCCGTGAAGGCAGAGCCGCAGGAGGACGGCACATACGTCGTGCGTGCGCCATGGCTCGATGTGCCAGGCAAGCATGACCTCACGTTCACAGTCTCTGCGGGCGACCTGAGCGACCTTCTCGCAGCGACCATCCAGCTTCCGGAGAGTGCCCATGTAGCACCTGTCCAAGCCTCGACGGGTGGGCACGTTCGTGAACTACTCGCTGAGCGCAGGGGGCCAGTTACCATCGCGCTGGCATTCATGCTTGGGGTCCTGACCGTGCTGACGGTTCAGGCTCGTGGCAGGTGGCGCGCCATCTCGGGGACGATGGTAGTCGTGGTCGGTGTCCTGATCGGCAGCGTTGCCTTTGCGCATGGTGGCACCGACGACGGTGACAGTCCCGCTGCGCAGGCCATCGCCGGTGACGTCCCGCGCCGCCAGTCTGACGGCGCCGTTGCAATGCCGAAGGACGCTCAGCGCCTCCTGGCGGTCCGGACCGTGCTGGCTGCGGAGACCGTGGCGTCCCGCACCGTCCAGGTCATCGGGCAGGTCATCCCTGATCCGAACGCGGCAGGCCGGGTGCAGTCGAGCCAGCCGGGCCGGATCGAACCAGGCGACAAGGGCCTCGCCCATGTCGGGATGCAAGTGAAGGCGGGCGACGTTCTGGCCATCATCGCGCCCGCCATCGCGGCGGTGGAACGCGGCACGGTCGGCTCGCAGGTCGCTGACATCGAGCAACAGGTGCGCGTCGCCGAGCAGAAGGTGAACCGGCTTTCGGGCCTTGTGGGCAGCGTCGCGGGCAAGGATATCGATGAGGCGCGCGCCGAACTTGCAGGTGCCCGCGCGCGCCGTGTGGCGCTGTCGCAGACGCTGGCCGGCCGCGAGGTGCTTCGGGCGCCCGTCAGCGGCGTCGTCTCGGTTGCGAACGTGGTCATCGGGCAGTTCGTCGAGGGCAAGGATATCCTGTTCGAAATCGTCGACCCCGCGCGGCTCTGGGTCGAGGCCGTGGGGTTCGACCCATTGCTGGCGGGAGAGATGCGGGGCACCTCGGCGGTCCTGACGGACGGCACGCCCATTCGGGTCGAACTGGTCGGGCGTGGGCTGGCCCTGCGTCAGGGCGCGGTGCCCCTCCTGTTCCGCATTCTGTCTCCACCCGCTGGCCTGCCCGTCGGCGCACCGGTGAGCGTCATCGCCAGCATCGCCGTCGATGCGACCGGCATTGCCCTACCGCGCTCATCGGTGGTTCGCATGCCGAACGGCGGCTCGGCGGTGTGGGACCATGTCGCGGCGGAGCGCTTCATCCCCCGCCCGGTCCGCATGCAGGCCCTGGATGGTGCCAATGTGCTGATTCTGGCCGGGATCAAACCCGGTCAGCGGATCGTGACGCAGGGCGCCGACCTGCTGAACCAGGTGCGCTGATGGGCACCCTGTTCAACGTCCTGGTCACCGCGAGCCTGAACAACCGGCTTTTCGTGCTGATCGGCGCCCTCGTCCTGATCGGTTACGGCGGCTTCACGCTGACCCGGCTGCCCGTCGACGTGTTCCCCGACCTGAACCGGCCAACCGTCACGCTGATGACCGAGGCCGAGGGCATGGCGCCCGAGGAGGTCGAGCAGCTCGTTACCTATCCGCTTGAGACCGCGATGAACGGCATGCCTGGCGTCACTCGCGTCCGCTCCGTCTCCGGCGTCGGCTTGTCCATCGTCTATGTCGAGTTCGGCTGGGGCACCGACATCTACCTCAACCGCCAGCAGATCGCGGAGCGACTGGCGACGGTGCGCGAACAGATGCCGGCAGGTGTCACCCCGCAGATGGGTCCGATCACGTCGATCATGGGCGAGGTGATGCTGGTCGCCATGTCCGCGAACGCAGCTTCCGGGACCGCATCCGGCGTCGCTGCCACGCCAATGCAGCTGCGCGAGCTCGCGGATTTCACCGTGCGCCCACGCCTGCTTTCCATTCCAGGCGTGGCGCAGGTGATCCCGATCGGCGGCGAGGTCCGCCAGTTCCAGATCACCCCCAACGTCGCGATGATGTCGCGTCTGGATGTGTCGCTGGACGAGGTAGAGCGGGCGGTGAAGCAGTTCGGCGCCAACACCGGCGGCGGCTTCGTCGATCAGAACCGCGCGGAGTATGTCATCCGCAACATCGGGCGCACGACGCGGCTGGAAGACCTGCGCAGCCTGGTTGTGACTGTTCGTGCGGGGCAGCCGATCCTGCTCGGGCAGGTCGCGGCCCTCGATTACGCGCCCCGGTTCAAGCGCGGCGACGCGGGAGCGAACGGCAAGCCCGCCGTCATCCTCTCGGTTCAGAAGCAGCCTGGCGCCGACACGGTTGTCCTGACTCGCCAGGTCGAGCGCGCGCTCGGGGATCTCGGCAAGACCCTGCCGGCGGGGGTGAAGGCAGACACCGTGCTGTTCCGCCAGGCGAACTTCATCGAGTCGTCGATTGGTAACGTCGAAGACGCCTTGCGCGATGCCGTCATCGTCGTCGCCATCGTGCTGTTCGCGTTCCTGCTGAACCTGCGGACCACGGCGATCTCGCTGACCGCCATCCCGCTCTCGATCCTCATCACCGTGCTGGTGTTCAGCGCGTTCGGTCTGTCCATCAACACGATGACGCTGGGCGGTCTTGCCATCGCCTTCGGCTCGCTGGTCGATGATGCGGTGGTCGGTGTGGAGAACGTATTTCGGCGCCTCAAGGAGAACCGCAAGGCGGCGCGACCGCGTGCCGTTCTTGAGGTCGTGGCGGCGGCCAGCCAGGAGGTTCGGTCCGGCATCATCTATGCCACGCTGATCATCATCCTGGTGTTCATCCCGCTATTCGCGCTGTCCGGGATCGAGCGGCGGCTATTTGCCCCGCTCGGCATTGCCTACATCGTCTCCATCCTGGGTAGCCTGATTACGTCGACCACGGTCACCCCGGTGCTCTGCTATTATCTCATCCCCCGCATCCGGCATCTGTCGGAGAAGGAAAGTCTACTGGTACGCTGGCTCAAGCGCGGCGACACGAAACTGCTGCGCTGGTCCTTCGGTAATGCTTCGTTCCTCATCGGCGTCTCCGCTGTTGCCGTCGTCATCGCCGGGTTCACGGCGACCCGGCTGCCGCGGGCGTTCCTGCCCCCGTTCAACGAGGGAACGTTGACATTGGGCATGACGTTCACACCCGGCATCAGTCTCGCCGAGTCCAATCGTCTGGGCGCGGTTGCCGAGCGGCTGATCATGCAGGTGCCGGAGGTGAAGACCGTTGGTCGCCGCACCGGCCGGGCAGAGCTCGACGAGCATGCCGAGGGGGTCCACTCCAGCGAAATGGATGTCGATCTGCGCCCTTCGGACAGGCCGAAGGAGGTGATCCTGGCCGACATCCGGCAGCGTCTCGCCATCCTTCCCGCGGCCTTCAATATCGGCCAGCCGATCGGCCACCGATTGGAACATCTGCTTTCCGGCGTGAACGCCGCCATCTCGATCAAGGTGTTTGGCGAGGATATTGATACCTTAAGGGGCCTTGCTGACCAGCTTCGCGGCCGTTTGTCCGCCATACCCGGTCTGGTCGACTTGCTGGTGGAGCGTCAGGTCCGTGTGCCGCAGTTGCAGGTCCGCATGGACTATCAGCGCGCCGCCCTCTATGGCGTGACGCCAGCCGCGGTCACCGACGCCCTGGAGAAGCTCGCGAACGGGAAGGTCGTCAGCCAGGTGGTCGACGGGCAGAAGAGGTTCGATGTTGTGCTGAGGCTCGCCGACGCCGAGCGCACGACGGAAGCGCTGTCGAACCTTCTGGTCGAGACACCCAAAGGCCGCGTGCCCCTGCGCACCTTCGCCGAGATCGTCGATGACGACGGGCCGAACCAGATCCTGCGGGAGAACGGCACGCGGCGCATCGTCGTGCAGGCGAATACCGATGGCTCCGACGAGGGACGGGTCATTGCCGACATCCGCGCCGAGATCGCCCGGACCGCCTTGCCGCAGGGCTATTTCATCCAGCTCGAAGGATCCTTCCAGGCGCAGGAGGATTCGGCACGCCTAATCGGGAGCCTTTCCCTGGTCTCGCTCGCGCTTGTCTTCACCGTCCTCTACAGCCGTTACCGATCGGTGGTCCTCGCGGCCATCATCATGGGCAACGTACCGTTGGCCCTCATCGGCAGCGTGGCGGCGCTCTGGCTCTTCGGGCAGCCGCTCTCGGTCGCCAGCATGATCGGTTTCATCACGCTGACCGGCATCAGCGCGCGCAACGGCATTCTCAAGGTCAGCCACTACATCAATCTCGTGCTGCACGAGGGCGAGGCGTTCGGCCCCGACATGGTGGTGCGCGGCAGCCTGGAGCGGTTAACCCCGGTGCTGATGACCGCGTTCTCCGCCGGCTTCGCGCTGCTGCCGCTGATCGTTGGCGCCGATGCTCCCGGCAAGGAGATCCTGCACCCGGTCGCCATAGTCATTTTCGGCGGCCTGGTCAGCGCCACGCTGCTGGACACCCTGCTGACACCCGTTCTGTTCCTCAAGCTTGGCCGCAAATCGGTCGAGCGTCTCGTCACGGGCCAGAACGAGGCAATGCGTCCCGCGGAAGCCTTCTGACATCCATAAACGGAGAAAGACACGGATGAGAAATATCTTAATGGCGGCTTTCCTGGCGGCGATCCCCGTCGCCGCTCTTGCCCACGGCGCGGCGCCCGCCGCACAGCACGGCGGCATAGTCGCCGAAGCATCCGACGAGCATTGGGTCGAGCTGGTGCTCAAGGGTACCCAGATGACCGTCTATGTGAGCGACGAGGCGAACAAGCCCGTCGCGAGCGCCCGGCTCGGCGGCAAGGCCACCGTGCTGGTCGGAGGCAAGTCGCAGCAGGTGGTGCTGGTTCCGGCCGAGGCCGACAGCTTGGCCGGAAACCTGGACGCGGCGGTCACTGGCAAAGTGACATCCGTCGTGACGCTTACCATCGACGGCAAGTCCGCTCAGGTGCGTTTCGCGACAACCCAGCCCTAAAGCAGCACGACAGGAGACCCCTTATGAACAAGACCGCCATGAACACGATGCGCCGCGTTCTCGGCATGTCTACTGTCGTGGCACTGCCGGCGTTTCCCGTGCATGCGCAGCAGCCGGCTCCGATGTCCGGCATGCCGATGCATCAGGGAATGCCTGGCATGCCAATGCCCGCAAGTGGCGGAGGAGACAGTCACTCAACAAAGGCCTTCAAGGCTGCCAACGACAAGATGATGCAGGGGATGAATGCGCCAATGACAGGTGACGCGGACCACGACTTCGTCGCCGGGATGATCCCTCATCATACCGGTGCAATAGATATGGCGAGGATCGAGCTTCGATGTGGTAAGGACTCATTCGAGTTCACCTCACTGTTCAAGACTCACCATCCCGGCCCTTACTGGATTCTGGCAAGGGCAGACAACCTTCAATTGTCCCAGGAGCAGGTCAAGCAGCAGGAAGAACTCAAGAATGCGATGGCGGAGGCCACAATTGTCGGCGCCACTGCACCGAAGAAAGCGTATGAAGAATACGGCCGTGACGCGGAGGCGGCAGAGCCAGTGAACGATACCCTGAAACGTGACATCGAAGCGATTGGCGAGGCCCAAACTCACCTTGCCCTGGTTATGATCCCTTATCACCTCAAAGCCTACGCTTTGTTGAATCCCGCGCAACAGTCGCTCTATAAAAAGCTGCTGGTTCAACCGTAAGGTAGCCCATGACCGCGACTCTGCCCGATCACCAAAAGTCCACCGAACGTCTCGCGGCCGAGCGCACTTTCTTGGCTTGGGTGCGAACCAGCATTGCTGTCATCAGTCTCGGCTTTGTCGTCGCCAAGTTCGGCGTTTGGCTGCGCGAACTCGCCGCGCGTTTGGATCCTCAAACGCAATCTCAAGGCCCAGGAATTTCGCTACCGATAGGCTTGGGGATGATGGTTTTTGGCGGCGTTCTCACCATGCTTGCGGCGTGGCATTTTCATAGGGTGAATCTGGCAATCGAACGCGGCGAAGTGCTGGCCAATCGCGGTCTGGTCATGACTGTGACTGCGGGGGTCGCGCTGCTTACGATACTGATGATTGGTTACATGATGCTCACGGCAAAGGGTCTGTGATGAAGCCCGGAACAAACCCCTGGCCTCGCGCAGTGATGAGTTTTGTGGTCGGGAATTCGCTTGATCATGCCGAACGGGTCCTCGACGGTGCGGCGCCGGACTGCCATCAAGTCCGGTCCGGCATTTGTCGGCGCGGCCATCCGCTTCAAAGCGATCGTGACGGCATAGTTTTAGTGGGTCTGCGTAGTTTCCGAGCTCGCTTTGGGAATGTCTCGTCAAATATCGTCAGACGTTGGGCGCCGTTGCGTCGTTCGATACCGCCGCAAGCTTGGGGAACCCTGCCATGACCCTGCTTTTTGAATCTTTCTACACCGACGGCTTAGCGCAGCTTTCGTACCTTGTCGGAGACTCCAAAGCAGGGATCGCCGCGGTTATTGATCCGAGGCGTGATATCGAAATCTATCTTGAATTCGCGCGGTCTAAAGGTGTGCGGATAGCCTTTGCAATCGAAACGCACATTCATGCGGATTTTGTCTCTGGCGTGCATGAATTGGCATCCCGTGCTGGCGCCGAAATCGCCGGTGGGGCGAGCGATGACTACAGGTTTTCGCTTCGCCAACTCGGAGACGGTGACTGCCTGGAAATCGGCGGGACGCGACTTGAGATCATGCGAACCCCAGGGCACACGCCGGAGCACATATCGTTGCTGCTCCATGATGCCCAGCAGGGTGAAGCCGCTTTTGGGGTGTTCACCGGCGATACTCTTTTCAATCTGGACGTTCGGCGGCCGGATCTTCTCGGTCATGGGAGTGAACACAAGCTGGCTGGTGCCCTCTATCACACTCTCTTCGAACGCCTACTGCCGCTCGGCGATAGGATGGAAACATTTCCTTGCCACGGGGCAGGTTCGGCTTGCGGCAAGTCGATTGGCGATCGCCGCCAGAGCACTATCGGCAATGAACGGCTGTTCAGTCCGGCCCTGAAGCCACGCACCGAGGCCGCCTTCATCGACTGGCTGCTTGACGGAATGCCAGAACCTCCGCGTCATTATGCGCGTTTGAAAAAGGTCAACGCCGCAGGCGTGTCAGTCCGTGGACAGATCAATTATCCAGAACCGCTGCCGCCTAAGGGATTTCGGGACAGATCCAGGGGTGCCATGGTCGTAGATACCCGCTCGATACTCGCATTCGGCGGTGGCCATGTGCCGGGCGCCCTCAACATCGCCTTACGCGAGGAGTTCCCGACTTGGGCCGGATGGATTCTTACCGATGACCGGCCGATTCTGCTGGTCGGCGAGACCGTGGATGACGTGCGGCGCGCCACCCAACATCTGTTCCGCATCGGCCTCGATCGTGTCGAGGGCTATCTGCATAACGGGATGACTGACTGGCAAAATGCCGGTTTGCCATTGGAGACCGTGTGCGAATGGGCGGTTGGCGAATTGGAGTCGCGCCGCAAAGACCCGAACCTGATCGTCCTCGACGTGCGCGGGGACGATGAGGTCGCGAAAGGACGCGTACCGGGTGCCAAGCATATCTTCCTCCCACAATTAGAACAACGTCTAGGCGAACTCGATCGCGCCAAAACCATCGCCGTCTATTGTGGCAGCGGTTATCGCGCGTCCATCGGCACTTCTATTCTAAAGCGGAACGGATTTGAGCATGTGGCGAATGTTCCAGGTTCATGGCAGGCTTGGCGGGCCGCAGATCTTCCTATCGAACGTTAGCGCGGGGATGACCAGTATTGTGCCGATCTTTGTTCACCTTGGTGTGGTCAATGCGTTTGTGCCGTTCGGCGACGTCCTACCCATGATCGCCCTCGCCGAGGGGCTACTGCGGGACTGGTATGGGCCAATTCTTGTACCGGGAGCGCTGAGCCGATCAGAGCCTCGAGGGTTGGTCGGTGCAGCGCGCACCGGCGGTTAGCAAGGAGGCCTCATGGCTCGAACAATCACTATTCTGCAGATCAACGACTTGCACGGCTATATCGAACCCCACCCGGAAGTTGTCCGGCACGGCGCCGATGTCGAGTTTCGCTCTCTCGGTGGACTCAGCCGTATCGCAGCCCTCTATCGGCAAATTCGAAACGAAACCGACGGGGCGGTGCACGCTCTTGACAATGGCGATACCTTCCATGGGACGTATATCGCGGTTAAGTCCAAAGGCCACGCCCTGACGCCGATGATGAATGCGCTCGGTCTGGATGCCATGACCGCACATTGGGAATTTGCCTATGGCCCGGAAGGATTCAAGGCGCTAGCTGCAAAACTCAATTATCCTGTGCTGGCTATCAACGTCTTCGACAAGGCAATCGGCGAACTCGCCTTCCCACCATACTTGGTCGTGGATCGCGCTGGTCTGAAGATCGGTGTTATCGGTTTGGCTTGCCCGATCGTCGATAAGACGATGCCACCGGCATTCAGCGAGGGTATTCGCTTCACGCTTGGTCGAGACGAGTTGCCGAGCTGGATCGAGCGGGTGCGGCAGGCCGAAAAAGTCGATCTCGTCGTCGTCTTGTCGCATCTCGGCTTCCCGCAGGATGTCAAGCTCGCACGGGAGGTAAGTGGGATCGACGTCCTTGTCAGCGGCCACACGCATAATCGGATACACGAACCGGCGGTCGAGAACGGGGCCATCATCTTCCAATCCGGCTGCCACGGCTCATTTATCGGGCGCCTCGACCTGACGGTCCAGGACGGCAAGGTGCGCGCCTTTCGGCACAAATTGATCCCGGTAGACGAAGAATTGGGACAGGACGAGGAAATGCAGGCGCTCGTTGAAGCGGCCGCGGGACCGCACCGGTCGCTTCTCGGTGAAGTGGTTGGACACACCCGGGTGCCGCTTCATCGCTACGCCATGCTGCACACCGCAATGGATGATTTGCTTCTCGACGCGATAGCGGCAGCAGCCAATGTCGAGATCGCATTCTCCAATGGCTCGCGGTACGGCGCGCCGATCCCGCCCGGACCGATCACCGTCAACGACCTATGGAACATCATTCCGACCAATCCTCCGGTCTCCACTGTCGACCTCAGCGGCGCGGAGATCACGGCATTGTTTGAAGAAAATTTGGAGCGCACGTTCGCCGCGAACCCGTACGAGCAGATGGGCGGATATGTGAAGCGGTGCCGCGGCCTGAATCTTTATCTCAAAGCAGAAAATCCGCGGGGACATCGGATTGATCGGCTGTTCGCGGAAGGCGCGCCGATTGAACCCGCGCGCCGCTACCAATGGGCGTTCGTCACCGCTCAAGGAGTGCCAGTTAAATTCGGCCGCAATCGCAAGAATTTAGACATATGCGCCGTCGACGCTCTCCGGGCGTGGTTGGTCAAAAATGTAGCTGGAGATACTTCTCCTCGGCGCAGCGTGACAGCCGTCTGAACGGCCAATAGAACCTCTCGCCATTCCTAAGGTGCACAGTGATGGGAGTCGCTCTTGAGGGAAATTGGACGATTTCGCCGTTGAGTCTCGCGTTGATGATAAGATCCGTGCCATTGGCTTGAAGTCGCGGATCAGGTGTCCGATCTGACAGTCTTCGCGAAGACAGCCACGCCAGCGTGGTCGATCGTCTTTGGACGTGGCTTCGGTTGCGTCGCAATCGCGCCTGACAGCGCGGCGGCGACATCGCGACCGCTGCCGAAGATAGGTTCGTACGCTGAGCGCGACATTCTCATCGGCGTTGACAAGGGCGCGTGATGGCGGGCGTCACTCCAAACATGGTTGGCTTCGACGACTGGCCGGGAGCACCAGGCATCCAGGCCGCACGGATGCGCCATCTCGATGCCGGTGAGGCGCTGTTCCGGCAGGGCGATCCGGTCGTGACGCTCTACCGCGTGTGCGTTGGCCGGGTCCGGCTGGTGCGGAACCTGGAAGACGGCGCGTTCGTCGTGCTGCACGTCGCCCGCCCCGGCGAAACCTTCGCGGAGGCCAGCGCCTTCGCCGACGCCTACCATTGCGACGCCGTGGCCGAAATACCGTCGAAGGTCGCATTGCTGCCGAAGGCGGACTTCCTGGCCGCCCTGCAATCGGGCACCGATTCCGGGCTTTCTTTTGCCCGGCTCCTGGCTGCCCAGGTCAGGGACCTGCGGGCCCGGGCCGAGTTGCGGGGCATCCGCGCGGCGCCGGCGCGCATCATGGCATGGCTGCGGATGCCGGCGTCCGGCAATCCCCCCGTCGTCGTCACGCAACGGACCTGGTCCGAGATCGCGGACGAACTTGGCCTCACCCGGGAGGCGGTCTACCGCGCCCTCGCCATTCTGGAGCGCGACGGCAGGATCGTGCGACAAGACGGAAGGGTCACGCTCGGGAAGTAGCCAGACGCGCCGGAGCGGGGCCAGCAGTCTGCCACCGCCAGCCCCGACCGGATCAGCCCAACACGGTTAGCGCGCAACCCCGCCCATCGGCCCCATCATCATCCCCATGCCGTGGCGCATCATCGGCATGCCCGCCTGTTGCATCCCGGCCGGCCCGGCTGCCGCGAGACCCGGCAGCGATGTCTGCGCCTTCGCCTTCTGGGCGTCATCCAGCGACGCGAGCAGTGTCTCAGCGGCGGTCTTTACCGTACCGAATGCCTTGTCGCGGAGTTCCCACTGCGTGGTCATGAACGTGGTGCGGTCCTGCGGCGACATTGCACGGACGGCGTTCGGATCGATCTTCTCACGGCTGGCGTGCATCTGTGCCGCGGTGTCCTGCACCAGTTTCGCATAGGTATCCCAGGCCGCCGATTGCTGCGGCGTGATGCCGATCTCGGTTTTCAACGCGGCCAGACGCGCTGTGGGATCGCCAAAACCCTGCCCCTGCGCACCGCTGCGCATGCCCATCATGGCCGGACCCATGCCCTGGCCCATCATGCCCATGCGCATCTGGCCATGCATGAATGGCGGATCGAAACTGGGGCCGGACGTCTCCGCCATCGCCGCCACGCCGATGCCACCGGCCGCCAGGATCACGGTCCCGATCGCCAGGGCCTTTGTGATGTTTTTCATCGAGATGTTCCTTATTCCATCGCGGCACCGTATCGGCCGCCACGCAACATCTGGCTCCCATCTGTCACCAAGGTTTGTCGGCAATAGTCGAATATGTGGCAAGATGTGGCAGACGCTGGGCTGGGCACATCCTGCTACAATTTTCCTGCGGACCTGCGACCGGTGGCGGTCTAGTTTCCCGCCATGAGTTCCGGCCCGCATATCCTGATCGTGGACGACCATCGCGAGATCCGCGATCTGGTGTCGCGCGTGCTCGGCCTGGAAGGATTCCGCGTCAGCGTCGCCGCCGATGGCCGCGCCATGCGCAAGGTGCTCGCCGACAGCCGCATCGATCTCATCCTGCTCGACCTGATGCTGCCGGGTGAGGACGGGCTGTCGCTGTGCCGCGGCATCCGTGCCGAAAGCCGCATACCGATCATCATGCTCACCGCCAAGGGCGACGAGGTAGATCGGGTCATTGGCCTGGAGATGGGGGCCGACGACTATCTGCCCAAGCCGTTCGGCAGCCGTGAGTTGATCGCCCGCATCCGGGCGGTTTTGCGGCGCAGCCACGCGGACGATCCCGGCATCGAACGCGCCGTGGCGCCGAAGCGCTACCGGTTCGATCGCTGGGTTCTGGAGACCGAAAGCCGGGAGTTGCTGCGCGACGACGGTGTGACCGTGCCGCTCAGCACCGGCGAATACGAGTTGCTGCTGGTTCTGGTCGAACGGCCGCAGCGTGTGTTGAGCCGTGACCAGCTTCTCGACCTGGCGCGTGGCCGTGCGGCAGCGGCGTTCGATCGCAGCATCGACACGCAGATTAGTCGCTTGCGCAAAAAGCTCGAACGCGATCCGGTCGAGCCGCGGGTGATCAAGACGATCTGGGGCGGGGGCTACATGTTCGCCGTGCCGGTGGGGCAGGAGTGATGCGACTTTTGCCGCGCACACTGGTCGGCCAGATGATTCTGATCCTGCTGGGCGGGCTCGTGATCTCGCACCTCGTTGCCAGCTGGATCTACACCGCCGACCGGCAGCAGGCGGTGCGGGCGATCAGCGGCTACGCGGCGACGCAGCGTATCGCCAATCTCGCCCGCCTGATCGATGAGGCCCCGGAGGATTGGCGCGGTCGCATCGCCGCCGCCGCCAGTGACCCGACACTGCGCGTTTCGCTTTCTATGCAGCCCCAGGCGAGCACCAAAGCTGATCCAGATGCCGCCGACCTGTCGATCCAAAATTATCTGGCGGAGCAATTGCCGCTGGCCTTGGCGGCGCGGCTTCGGGTCGCTGTGACCGGGGTGGTGGGGCCGCCATTCGCCGGATCTCCCCATGTGGGGCCGATGATGGGACAGATGATGAGGCCGATGGCTGGACCAGGGATGCACGGATCCGGTGGTTGGCGCAGCCTTCAGGCCAGTGTCCAGCTGACGAACGGGCAATTTCTGTCGTTCACTGCGATCCTGCCGGATTCAGGGCCGTCGACATCTTGGCAGTTTCTGAGCGCCATGGCGGTGATGTCGATCATCGTCGTGCTGACCTCAATCTGGGCCGTCCGCCGCGTCACCGCACCACTCGGCACCGTCATCCGGGCGGCCGAGCGTCTCGGGCGCGATGTCAACGCGCCGCCGATCGTCGAAGCCGGCAGCCGCGAGATGCGTCAGGCGGCGCAGGTCTTCAACGAGATGCAGGGAAGGCTGCAACGGCTTCTAGAGAACCGGACGCGCATGTTGGCTGGGCTGTCGCACGACCTACGCACACCGCTGACGCTGCTGCGCCTGCGCACGGAAGGGCTGCGGGAGGGCGAGGAGCGCGACCGGATGCTTGCAAACATTGGCGATCTCGACGCGATGATCGACGCGACTTTGAAGTTCGCCCGTGACGAGGCCGCTGCCGAACCGTGGCGGCGCACCGATCTGACCGCGCTGCTCTCATCCATCGTCGATGACATGGCCGATGCCGGGCTGCCAATCACCATGGAACCGGCCGAGCCGGTCATTCTTGAATGCCAGTCTGGTGGCTTACGCCGTGCTGTCACCAACCTGCTGGACAACGCGATGAAGTATGGCAAATCGGCGTGGGTCGAACTCCTCACGTCGCCGGCTGCCATCAGGATCGTTATAGACGACGAAGGCCCGGGCATTCCTGACGCCGAGCTGCAGAGGGTGTTTGAGCCGTTCTATCGCCTGGAACAGTCGCGCAGCCGTGAGACCGGCGGCACCGGCCTGGGTCTGGCGATCGCGCAATCGATTGCGCAGGCACATGGCGGGCAGATCACGCTGGCCAACCGACCGGCAGGTGGCCTGCGGGCGATCCTGTCGCTGCCACGATAGCGCCAGCAATCACCGGCCTCACGGATGCCTGCCGGGGCCGACAGGTTCGATGGGGCATTGCGGTGCGGCGAATATCCAATCGTTCTAGCCGACCTTGAATGCCCGCATGACTGGCACCTTGATCTGATCGAGGACCACAACAAATCCCCCAGCGGCAATGAACACAGCCGCCGCGATCCCCACTGGCAACGGCGCCATCAAAGTGCCCGACCAAGCAAGGGCCGATACGACCCCGATGTCGAGCGCGGATGACGCGAGAACCCACATCGTCCGAACGATGGTCGTAACGAATTCGCCGTAGCGCCAGGATGCCTGCTCGCCCGCATCGGCGATCAATGCCGGGATCAGATGCCTGCTGGGGATCGATGTTGTGAGCGGGGATGCTGCTGGCGCGATAATCGCGGGAGGTTGTGGAGACATCTGTCAGCCCAATTGCGGGAACCGAACGAACAACCCGTTCCAAAAGTCGCGCACCCTGGTTACAAGACCCACGACAGACACGATACGACCCGTGTCGACCTCCACATGATATCCGTTGTCATCCCACCCGGACTCGGGGTTGTCCCAGAACGATACGGGGCTATCCCATCCGGCCTGATGGGTGGCTACGATTGTGGCGCGGTCGGTAAAGTGCTTCGAGCCATTGCAAAGCTCCCTGATTATCGGAAAATCCGGGAATGCTTGATTGACCCATGTGTTCCATGCGGCATCGGTGCCACTGGCACCCATGATCGCGACCTGCAACGCCGCGTCGTGCTCAAGTCGGTCGTGCCATATCCATTCGCGAAGATGGTAGGCATCGCGCAAGGCATTGATGGCGGCATAGCTGTTGCTACGATCCTCGGTCAGGGCACTCAGCTCCTGAGCCAGCTTTTCCAATAGGTGGCGGGGTTCGATCAGATTGAGCGCGCCGGGCATTTGGAGTGTCTCCTTGCCTCCTCCTACCACGAATATCACCCATGATAACCGACATTCTCGCGTGTTATTCTCTGCCCCTTTCGGGCCGTTTCACGGTGTCAAATAGGTTCAAATCAGGGACACGCAACCATCTTGACT
>PKWQ01000049.1 GCA_003133265.1 Acetobacteraceae bacterium | reverse complement strand
GCTGACTCTTAATCAGCGGGCCGTAGGTTCGAATCCTACTGCACCCACCAGTTTCCCATTGAAATCATTATACATTCTTCGGCGCCCACGACGCTGGCGGAAATTACCGCGAAAAATATCCGCATTGCGCCCGCAATTGCTGCGCTCGATGCGGCCCCCTGGCTCGGCCCTGGTGATACCTAGCCGCAAAGATGTACGGATAGGCCGTTCATCCGGGGAATACCGGGTTACAGGGCGCACGCCGCACGAAAACAGAAACGTGAACGGAAATGGCGGGAAATCGATATATATACGTCGCAAATCCGGCACAATTCGGCGTCATTTCTTTCCACGCGATACTGCATCTCCCTGCCAGAATATCCCCGGCAGGACCGGTAGAAGGACCGACACCATGAAGAAGCTCGGCATCTTTGCCGCGGCGCTGACGATCCTGGCGGGGAGCTGCGGCCTCGCCACCGCCCAGCAACGCGACGATCAAAGGCGCCTGCAAGGCCCGGCGATGGGAGACCATCGCGGCGAAGACCATCGCGGCGGCGACCACGCCGACTGGCACCGTGGCGGCCGGATTGCCCATGAGGACTGGAACCGCGGACGGCATATCAACTACCGCGACTACCGCCAATATCACCTCCGCCAGCCGCCGCGCGGCTACGAATGGCGCGAAATCGACGGTCGCTTCGTACTCGCCGTCATCGCCACCGGCGTGATCGCTGAGATCATCATCCTCAACGCCCGCTGAGGAAGATGCATTCAAAGCGTCTGTCGTTTGTCCAGACGGCTGTGAGCCGGCGGGCAACGGCGCGGGCGCCGCTGAGGTGATGGCTAGGAGCAGGATTNNCGGTAATGTAATGCTCTAACAGGATTACGTACCGGCAGGCTAGCGGCAGAAACTCCCACCAGCACCCAAGGGCATCCATAACACGATCATGGTCGAGTATATCCGCAAATATATTGCAAGTATCGAACTTGTGGTCAGAGTTGAGCAAGTCGACATGAGAAGACTCCAGTTCGATTTTGAGGACGCGTTGAAATCAACCTTCTCGAATGGATCGAAATCGCTTGATAACACGCCTCAGCCACCCGGGCCGATTTCAAGATGGATAATGGCCGACGGCGACAAATTTCTGGTTGCGACGGACCAATCTCTGAGCCTTTCTTTGAATTTTCAGAATAATCGGCCACAACATGGCGCCATTAGCGTGGCTGAACGATATTCAAAAAATCTAGACTCAGCAGTTCGTAAATTTATTGATCCTGAAAAAATATTGTTTTCTGGAATCGTGATGACGATAAATCTTCCTTGCAGTGGCAGTGACACGGAAATGTCTAGAGAAATAGCCAGGCTTATGATTACTACCAAGATACCTCTAGATCAGATTGTGTCGGCCTCAGCAAGCATAGGGTACACAGGAACCGACGCATATAAGCCGTTCAATTTTCATTACAATGTTGTTCCGTATAAACTTGTTAATGTCCAATTGCAGGCAGGCCCCGATGGAATCCCTGCACCACAATCAATAGATACAGATGGCCTTCCGTCCATTGAAAAAGGTTTGGCGGTGAGGATTGATGTTAATGATCGCATTCTCGATGGCCAAAATATTGGCCTCGCGAGGAAGGCAAGGTCGGATCATGGCTCACTCTCCTCGTTAATACCTGCGTGCCGAGAAGCCTGCAATGCGGGACTTAAGGACCTTTTCCGTAACCCAGATTTTGAGGTGGACGGACTATGAGCGGCATAAGGCAAATTAGCGTTCCTGTCTCAGAAGAGACTGTGCCTCCTCCGCCCAATAGCGGACTGCGGCAGTTCTTTTGGGACGCCGGCCTTGGTAGGGCTAACGGCATGACATCCTTCCAGCCTGTGAGGGTAAACGCCATCTCAACTCCGATTTTTCGCTTTTCGGAAAATAGCGTAACGACGGGTTTTGATACTAATGTAGCATTTTGGAGCCCGTCAGACGACAAAAATGCCGAGGTTTTAGGCTACACCCCCACTATTAGTGACGTATTTAAGCAAATAATTGCCCTCCAAACTGACTTAGCCGTGAATCATATTAGAGTAACAGAGTCAGTGGGCCGTCTATTATCTTCCGCCTCTGACGGGGGAGCGGCTTCAGCCCAGAGCATGAGTAACGTGATTCAGCCAGGGCAGGAATACTCACCAGATTTGAATAGCCGACTCGTTCCAGTTCCATTGGTATCCCGGGTCGTTTCGGTTGGAGTTCTGGTGATTTGTTTGTTTTCGTTGCTTATTTGGACATTGTCTGGATTTGTGATAATCAACCCGGCACTGTCGATTATAGTCTCTATTGGCGCGATATTTCTGGTCTTAGTGTCAAATGCGGAGATGGCCGCGCTTAGAAAGAAGAGACGGTCTTGACAATCCTGGATTTTGTTGGCAAGCATTTCGGAGCTATTATATTTTTAGTGGCCCTTGTGGCGTGCGTGCCGCTAGTAAGAACAGCCGGCGAACCGGTAGCAGACATAATCAAGGCGGTAATTCATGAGTTCTCGGAAGTCATAAGAGGCTCATTCACGCCTAGCGCATTGAATGCCGTTGGCGGGGTCGTCGCTTTTGCGGCTACAGTCGCGTTGCTTTCGCGCGGCCCATTAGAGATATTAGGCGGTCAAATAGAAGGTCACGATATACCTTCTTCTGTATCCATAGCCAATTTGGCTATCAGTGCATCAGTAGTCATCCTGATAGTGATATATTTCTTGGTTTCTCTAGCGATCACTCGCCCTCGGTAAATATTGTATTTAATTTTTCATCGCCAGATGCCAATCCCGCGCGCGGCACATAGCGGCGGTCAGCGCCCCCGAAAGACCGGCGCGCGCTTTTCCACGAAGGCGCGCGCGGCTTCCTTGTGATCTTCGGTTTCACGGCAACGCATCATGCCGAAGGTTTCGCTGTCCAGCAGCTCGCTCAACGTGCCTTCCTCGGCCACCTTGAAGTTTCGTTTCATATACCGCCAGGCAACCCGGGGACCGGCGGCCAGCCGGGCAGCGAGCGCCATCGTCTCCGGCTCCAGCCGGTCATCGGCGAACACCTGGCTGGCCAGCCCGAGCGCCACGATCCGCTCGGCGCTCAGCATCTCGGCGGTAAAATACAGCTCGCGTGCCCGCGCCGGGCCGACCAGCCGGGTCAGGAAGAAGCTGCCGCCGAAATCGCCGGACAGCCCGACCTTGGCGAAGGCCGTGGTCATGCGCGCGGAGCGGCCGATCAGCCGGAGGTCGCAGGCAAGCGCCAGCGACAGGCCCGCACCGGCGGCGACGCCGTTCACCATGGCGATCGTCGGCTTCGCCATCTCGCGCAGCAGCCGTCCCGCCTCCATCGCCGCGCGCAGGCGATCCGCCCGCGCCTCCGCCGACAGACTCGGCTGCGTGTGGGTCGCCTGCGTGGCGGCGGCGGCCTGCACCTGCACGTCGCCGCCGGCGCAGAAACCCCGCCCCGCGCCGGTCAGCACCACGCAACCGACCTCCGGGTCGACAGCCACACCAGCGAGGACGGACGTCAAACCCGCGATCATCGCCGGCGACAGGGCATTGAGCCGATCCGGCCGGTTCAGGGTGACAACGGCGACGCCGTTCTCGATGCGGGTCAGTATCTCCTGGTCCATGGCACGCTCCTGGCGGGATTTGTCGCGGTGACAGCCTGATGCGGCGGTGGGCGGCCGGCAAGCGGCCCGCTTGCGGTGTCCCGGTGTAACGAAGGGCTGAATTCCGTAACCCGCTGCACTTCCAGGGTTGCCATTGCCGGCACCATCGCCTTATCCCTGCTCAACTGCTGGCTGGCATCCGCCTCGCCGCCGCAGTCGGAGCGGACCGGTGCCGGATGGACGAGCACGTCGATAAGCCAGAAACAAGGACCGAACCGGTTCCGACATCACGAGAAACCCCTGTAGGGCGGTCACGGACGCGGTGGCTTGTCCTCCTGGTCGTGCTGGTCGCCGCCGGGCTCGGCGCCGCCTGGTACTGGACCTCCCATCACGCGGTGCAGAATGCGGGGCGCGGCGCGGGGCGTACGGCGCCCACCGTCGCGCAGCCGGTCGGCGCGGTCACCGTCGGTACCGGCGACATCCGCGTTGTCCTGAACCAGCTCGGCACGGTGAGCCCGCTCGCCACCGTGACCGTCAAGACCCAGATCGCCGGCCGGCTGGTGGAGGTCGGCTTCAAGGAAGGCCAGTTGGTCAAAGCCGGCGACTTCCTGGCGCAGATCGATCCCCGACCCTACCAGGTGGCGCTGGACCAGGCACAGGGTCAACTCGCGCACGACCAGGGCCTGCTGCAACAGGCGCAGACCAATCTGCGGCGCTACCAGACGCTTGGCCACCTGGACTCGATCGCGCAGCAGCAGGTGGACGACCAGCGCTTCCTGGTGGCGCAGTACCAGGGCACGGTGCAGTCCGATCAGGCGCAGGTCGACAACGCCAAGCTCAATCTGACCTATTGCCATATCGTCTCGCCGATCGATGGCCAGGTGGGCCTGCGGCAGGTCGATCCCGGCAACTACGTGCAGACCAGCGATGCCTCCGGGCTGGTCGTGATCACCCAGATGCAGCCGATCTCGGTGCTGTTCTCGGTCCCCGAGGACAATTTGCCGGACATCATCCAGGAACTGCGGTCCGGCGCGACCCTGTCGGTGGCGGCCTATGACCGTTCGAACAGCCGGCTGCTGGCGACCGGGCCGCTGTCGACGCTGGACAACCAGATCGACACCACCACCGGCACGCTGAAGCTGCGGGCCATTTTCGCCAATCCGGACGAGACGCTGTACCCGAACCAGTTCGTCAACGCCCGGCTGCTGGTGAGCACGATGAAGAATACCGTGCGGATACCGGCGGCGGCGGTGCAGCGCGGCGAGCCCGGCACGTTCGTCTATGTGATCGAGGCGAACAACACCGTCTCGGTCCGCCCGGTGAAGCTCGGCCCGACCGATGACGGCAATGTCGCGGTGCTGTCGGGGCTGAAGGCGGGCGAGCGTGTGGTGACCGATGGCACCGACCGGCTGCGCGAGGGCGCCAGCGTGACCGTCCCGGCCCCGAAGCCGGCGCAATGACGCGGCGCTCGCCATGAGTAAATCCTGATGAGTCCGTCGCGCCTGTTCATTCTCCGCCCGGTCGCGACATCGCTGCTGATGCTGGCGATCCTGCTGGTCGGCGGCGTCGCCTACCGGTTCCTGCCGATCTCCGCGCTGCCGGAAGTCGACTACCCGACGATCCAGGTGCAGACCTTCTACCCCGGCGCCAGCCCGGAGGTGATGACCTCGGCGGTGACATCGCCGCTGGAGGTGCAGTTCGGCCAGATGCCGAGCCTGAACCAGATGTTCTCCACCAGCTCCGCCGGGGCCTCGGTGATCACGCTGCAATTCAGCCTGGACATCAGCCTCGACATCGCCGAGCAGGAGGTGCAGGCGGCGATCAACGCCGCGGGCAACCTGCTGCCCGCCGACCTGCCGGCACCGCCGATCTATGCCAAGGTGAACCCGGCGGATGCGCCGATCCTGACGCTGGCGCTGACCTCCAAGACGCTGCCGCTGACCCAGGTGGAGGATCTCGGCGATACGCGGCTGGCGCAGAAGATCTCGCAGCAGCCAGGCGTCGGGCTGGTCAGCATCAGCGGCGGCCAGCGGCCGGCGATACGGATACAGGTGAACCCGCGCGCGCTGGCCACCTATGGGCTGAACATCGACGATTTGCGCACCACGCTGGGCAACGCCAACGTCAATACGCCGAAAGGCAATTTCGACGGCCCGGCGCAGTCCTCCACGATCAACGCCAACGACCAGATCAGCAACCCGTCGGACTATCTGAACCTGGTGATCGCCTATCGCAACGGCGCGCCGGTGCGGCTGCAGGACGTGGCGGCGGTGGTAAGCGGGGCGGAGAACATCAAGCTCCGCGCCTGGCCGCCGCATTCAGTACGCCGGGCCCGGGGACCACGGTGAACACGCCGACCTTACCGGTGGACTGGGCGTAACCCAGCGCCATGTAGGCCGCGCCCTGCTCGTGGCGCGCATGCAGCATGCGCACCGATTGGCGCGCGCCGTAGAACGCATCGAACAGATTATCCAGCTGCACGCCCGGCAGGCCGAACACGGTATCCACCCCGTGCTGGCGCAGCGTGCCGACGATGGCCTCCGCCCCGGTCATGCGGTCATTGTTGGAGCGAGCTGTGTCGGCCATGCGCGTTTCCCCATCGAACCGGCGCGATCGCGATCCGTCGCTGCCTGGATAAAGTCTGGCGCAGCGCAGCGAATGGGACAAGGCATGCGGTCCTGACCAGACCCTGGGCTTGAGGGCGCCCGGCATCGGGCTCACACTCCGCCCCCGTGCGTTCCGATCATGCCCCCGAAACCACAACGGAGAGCCCCGATGAAACCAACTGTCGCCGTCATCGCGGCGGGCGCCATGGGCAGCGGCGTCGCCGGACGCCTGACCCAGAACGCCATCGCCGTCACCACCTCGCTGGCCGGCCGCAGCCCGGCCTCCGCCGCCCGGGCACAGGCGGCGGGCATGCGCCCCGTCAGCGACGCTGAAATCGCCGATGCCGACATCATCCTTTCCATCGTTCCGCCCGGCGAGGCGCTGGCGCTGGCCGCGCGGCTGGCGCCGCATCTGGCGGCGGCGGCGCGGAAGCCACTTTACGTGGACTGCAACGCGGTCAACCCGCAGACCGTCGCGCGCATCGCCGCCGTGATCGAGGCCACCGGCGCGCGCTTCGTCGATGGCGGCATCATCGGCGGACCGCCCGCGCCGGGAACCACCGGCACCTCCATCTATGTCTCCGGCCCGCATGCGCCGGAACTCGCCGTGCTGATTAACCACGGTCTGGAAATCCGCGTGCTGCCCAGCGCCATCGGCGCGGCCTCGGCGCTGAAGATGTCGTATGCCGGGATCACCAAGGGTTTCACCGCCCTCGGCGCGGCCATGATGCTGGCCGCCACGCGCGGCGGCGCGGCGGACGATCTGCGCGCGGAACTCGCCGCCTCCCAGCCCGCCTTGTTCGGCTGGCTCAGCCGGCAACTGCCACGGATGTATTCCAAGGCCTATCGCTGGGTGGCGGAGATGGAGGAGATCGCCGGCTTCAACGAGGACGATCCGGCGGCGCGACAGATTTTTCTTGGTGCGGCAGGATTATATCAGCGGCTGGCCGAGGATTTTGCCGACGGGAAAAAGGAAATCGGCGCGCTGGACGACTTCCTGAAACCGCGCAAACAATAAGCGCGCGCTCGCGGATAACGAAGGGACGACACATGCTGCACGGAACATTCAACTATCCGCACATCGAGCGCGTCATCTACGGCGTGCCGTTCGCGCTGGCGCTGGCGCAGGAGATCGAGGCGGTCTCGGCGAGCAAGGTCTATGTGCTCTCCTCCGGCACGCTGGCGCGCGAGACCGATACGATGGACCAGATCAGGCATGTGCTCGGCAACCGCCTCGCCGGCCTATGCGACAGGATCGGCGCGCACACGCCGCGCGTGGATGTGCTCGCCGCCGCCAACGCGGCGCGCGCGGTCGGGGCCGATCTGCTGCTGACCGTGGGCGGCGGCTCCGTCACCGATGCGGCGAAGATGGTCGGCATCTGCCTCGGCAACGACATCACCGAACCCGGCCAGCTCGACCGGCTGGCCGCCACCACCCATCCGGACGGCACCACCAGCCGCCCGCCGACCGCGCCGCCGCCGATCCGCACCGTGACCATCCCCACCACGCTCTCGGCCGGGGAATTCTCCGCCCATGCCGGCTGCACCGACACGTCCGGCGAGCGGCATGTGAAGGAAAGCTTCGCCCAGCAATTCTCGATCCCGCGCACCGTGATCCTCGATCCCGCGCTGACGGTCCACACGCCGGAGTGGCTGTTCCTGTCGACCGGCATCCGCGCCGTGGACCATGCGGTGGAAACCATCTGCTCGATCTCTCCGCAGCCTTTTGCGGACGCCACCGCGCTGCACGCGCTGCGCCTGCTGTCGTCGGGTCTGCGCGGGGTGAAGCAGGACCCGCGCAACCTGCCCGCGCGGCTGGATTGCCAGCTGGGCGCGTGGCTGTCGATGACGGGCGTGTCCGCCGGCGTGCCGCTGGGCGCCAGCCACGGCATCGGCCATGTGCTGGGCGGCACGGCGGGGATGCCGCACGGCTACACGTCCTGCGTGATGCTGCCGCATGTGATGCGGTTCAACCATCCGGTCAACGCCGCCCGGCAGACCTGGGTTGCCGATGCGCTGGGCCAGACCGGCGCCCCGGCGGCGGAGCAACTGGCCAGGCTGATCGCCGATCTCGGCCTGCCCGGCACCCTGCGCGCGGCGGGAATGCGGGCCGAGCAACTGGCCCCGGTCGCCGAACGCTCGATGCACGACCGCTGGGTACGCACCAACCCGAACCACATCGAGGGTCCGGCGACAGTGCGCGCGCTACTCGACGCCGCCTGGTAGGCTGGCCCGCCACAACGGGCGGACCAGCAGCAGCGCCAGGCCGGCGAGTGCGGCCATCGCCAGGAACACGTGCCCGCCGGTGCCGGCGTAGAGCCAGCCGCAGACCAGCATCATCAACCCGGTCGGCGCGCCCATGCCGAGCGCGGCGTGCAGCGACTGCGCGGTGCCGGCACGCTCGGGTGGGATGGTACGGGTCAGCATCTGCATCGCCGACAAATGCTGAAAGGCGAAGGTCGCGGCATGCAGCGCCTGCATCGCCGCCAGCACCGCCAGCGGCGGCGAAAACGCCGTGACGGTCCAGCGCAGCACCGAAGCGCCGGCGGCGATGGCGGTCAGCCCGGCGGGACCCAGCCGCTCCACCAGCTTGCGTCCGCGCGCGAACAAGAAGATCTCGGCGACGATCCCCTCGGCGATCAGCAGCCCGATCGTGGCGTCGGAAAAGCCCTGGCTGCGCCAGAACAGCGGCCCAAAGCCGTAATAGGCGGCGTGCGCGCCCTGGATCAGCGCCGAACACGCGATGGTCAGCAGAAAGGCCGGCCGCTTCAGCAGCGACAAGGCGGCGAGCGGGTTGCGCGGGCCGGATTGGGTCGCGGGTTCCACCAGCAGCCGCGCGCTGGCCGCCGCCGTGGCGTAGCCGGTGGCCAGCAGCCACGGCACCAGCCAGGACCCGACCGCGCCCACCAGCCAGCCTCCGGCGGCGGTCGCGGTCATGAACGCGGCCGATCCCCAGGCGCGGATCGGGCCGTATTGCATCCGGCCCTCGCGCATCAGGGCCAGCGCCATCGCATCGATCAGCGGCGACAGCGCGGAAGAAACCATCCCCTGCCCCGCCGCCACCAGCAGGATCGCCGTGAAGCCGTGCGAGGGCAGATACAGCAGCGCCCCGCATGTGGCGGCGAGCGCGGTGAGGAACAGCACCGTGCCGCGCTGCCCCACCCGGTCCGCCACCGCGCCCCAGGCCGGGCCGCACAGCACGCGGAACAGCGACGCCACCCCGAGTATCTGGCCGATGGAACTCGCCGACAGGCCCCGGTCGGCGAACCACAGCGGCAGGTAGGCGCCCTGGATGGCGAAAGTCGCGAACACCGCCGACATGAACAGCGCGACGCGGCTGCCCGGCGACAGAAGGCGGGCCGGCGAGAAAACGCGGGAGAAAGGACCGGACATGGCGCCGGCGCCGGCTCAGGCGGCCTGGAAGGCGGCGAGTTCCCGGATCTTGCGCGCCATCGCGGCGATGCCGTTGCCCCGGTTGGTCGACAGCGCCTCCAGCAGGCCGAGATCCTTCAGGAACACCGGATCGGTGGCGANNCCGGCCAGGAACAGCCTGCCGTCGCGCCGGACGGCTTCCATCCACACCCGGCTCTGGCATCCCGGCACGCGATGCGCGTCGTCGGCCCAGGCGTCCGGAAACGGCGGCAGCTTGCGGCCAAGCTCGATGATGAACTGATAGCGGTCCATCCAGTCGTCGAACACGGCGAGATCCTCGCCGATGGCGGCGATCGCCTCGGCGGCGGAGGGTTCCTCGGGGATCATGAAGGGATCGGACATGCAAGGGAGATGCGGCCGCGCGGGCGGGGCGTCAAGCAGACGGGGGCGGTATCACCCGGCTCATCAGCGATGCGACCCGATCCATCAGCCAGTGCCGCAGCTCCGCCATGCCGCCTGGGAAGCCGATCTGGCGCAGCAGCCATTCCAGCAGGTCGCGCCAGTCCCAGCCGGCGTCACCGGGCTCCATACGTTGCAGCGCGTCGCCGGTCCGGCTCATGTCCAGCGCGCGCACCTGGTCGGGCGGCGCCGGGGCCGCGCCGGCGGGCAGTGCCAGATGCAGGCGCACCAGCGCCACCTGCGCCGCCCGCAACCGCGCCGCCGCGACCTTCTCCTCGGCGGGCTTCGGCGCGCAGGTCAGCCCGCCATGCGCGAAGACACAGGGAAAATTCAGCGTGTCGGCGAAATCGAACCGCACCTCCGCNNGCACCGCCAGCACCGGCACCGGTTCGCCGTCGCGGCTCTCCACCTCCAGCGCCGCGTCGGGGCGGCCGGGCTGCGGCGCCAGCACCCATACGCGATGGCGCAGCCGGCACCCCATCCTGTCGGTGGCCGAGTCGTGCGGGCAGCTGAGCAGCCAGGAGCCGATCTCCTCGGCCCCGCGTGGCGGCGGCTGCGCCCCAGCCGGCGGCGACAGCAGCAGCGCCAGCAGCGCCAGAGCGGACATCGCCTTAGGGAAAGCCGAAATCTTCATACGATCAGCATATCTTCTTGACGTCGGGGGCAGGTGCGGGAAGCGTGTCGGCATGAATCATTCCATCCGGCCATCTGCCCAAGACGATCCGTTGGCGCTGCATCATGCACTGCTGACGCTCGATACGCACATCGACATCCCCTGGCCCACCGGCCCCGATCCGTTCCAGGACGGCACGCGCCGCGTCGATCTGCCGAAGATGCGACGCGGCGGCGTCTCGGCCGGAATCTTCGTCGCCTATGTGCCGCAGGCCCGCCGCACGCCCGACAGCGAGACCGCCGCCTTCGACCGCGCGGTGGCGATGCTGCAGGCGATCCGCGGCATGGGCCGGACCGAGAACGGCATCGCCGCGCGCATCGCCACCACCGC
>PKWQ01000293.1:3955-4431 GCA_003133265.1 Acetobacteraceae bacterium | reverse complement strand
GTCAATGAACGCGCGGACTGCATCCCGAATCACGCCGATTTCTGACACGCCCATGCCCATGGCAGCCCGGAATGCCGCCATGTCGGCAGCAAGCGGCTCCTGTAATCGCGTCCGCGTATTTGCTGCGCGGCCTTTTCTGGCGATTGGCCATGAAGCTTATCTTGGTAGTCGGCGACACGATTTTGCAATAAAGTGATCGTCGCCTGCTGAGTGGAACCCTTAGCTGCTTCAGTCGAGATTCTCTCGCCGTAATGCCATTCCATGCCAACCCATATCGCGCCGCCAATTAAGGCAACGCATAAGGTAAAAGCTAACGGCGCGCCCTTTATCACGCGCCCCCTCCCGCCGGAGATACTCGACAGCGGACCGGATGTCCTCAACAGCCATAGCCAATACCTTGGTTCGCAACCGCCATACGATTGCCTGTAATAAGTCGTTGTGCAACTTAAAGCTTTCATGCCGAGAACTCCTCGGCA
>PKWQ01000293.1:0-3892 GCA_003133265.1 Acetobacteraceae bacterium | reverse complement strand
GCCGGGCGGGCCGACCATCAGCAGGTTGTGGCCGCCGGCGGCGGCGACTTCGAGCGCGCGCTTGGCGCTCTCCTGGCCCTTGATGTCGGCGAGGTCGAGCGGCACGCCGTCGATCTCGCGGATCTTGGGCTGCGGCCGCGACAGCACCTGCGTGCCTTTGAAATGATTGGCGAGCTGGATCAACGATTGCGCGGCGACGATCTCGATTTCCGGGCTGGCCCAGGCCGCCTCCGGCCCGCACACCGCCGGACAGATCAGCCCTTGCGCGCGCGCATTGGCGCCGATCGCCGCCGGCAGCACGCCGGCAACCGGGGTCAGCGTGCCGTCGAGCGACAATTCGCCGTGCGCGGCATAGGCGAACAGTTCCTCGCGCGGCACCACGTCCATCGCCGCGAGCACGCCGAGCGCGATGGGCAGGTCGAAGTGGCTGCCTTCCTTCAGCAGGTCGGCGGGGGCGAGATTGATCAGCACCCGCTTCGGCGGCAGCGCCAGGCCCATGGCGGTCAGCGCCGCCCGCACCCGCTCGCGCGCTTCGCCCACTGCCTTGTCGGGTAGCCCGACGACCAGGAAGGCGGGCAGGCCGGAGGATATCTGGACCTGCACCTCCACCGGCACCGCCTCGATACCGGAAAAGGCGAACGACTGGACCCGGGCGATGCTCATCGCCGGAGACTACGGAATACGATTGTATCGGTCTATACGAATAAACCTATGCGGGTAATATAATGAATCAATCCCGTCATGGTGGTCGCAGCCGCCGGGATCGGGGAGGGCCGCGGCTACTGGCGCGGCGTATTGACGGTGCCGGTCTGGCCCCGGGGTCCGATCACGTTGGACGTTCCGCCGTCGTTGGGGACCACCACCGCGCTGCCGCCCGGCGTCCCCAGCATCTGGTAGTTCGCGGTGCCGCCGGTGGAGACGCCGGCCCCTTGCGGCAGTTGGTAGACCTGCCCAGGCCGGCCGGGATCGGGCGCGTTGGGGGTGAACAACGTGTGTGCGCTGTCCGGGGGTGTTGCCTGCGCGAGGTAAATCCGGCCTGAGCCGGCTGGTACCGGGCTGGAGCACATCAGGAGCAGGGCGAGGAGGGCGGTGGTCTGCATGGGGATGGACCTTTCGCGCAGCGAGCCTGCGCGCGCTTCCGTTCGGACTCTTCCGCAATGCAAAGATATAGTGGTGCGTTCCGCAGCCATAAAGGGGTCACAGATGCGACTGGCCGTCGGCGGCTTTCTGCATGAAAGCCATTCTTTCGCTCCGCGTCCCACCACGTATGACGAATTCGTCCATCCTGGCGGCTTCCCTGGCTTGCAGCACGGCGCTGGGCTGATCGCGGCGATGCGCGATACGGCGATGCCGATCGCCGGGGCCATCGCGGAGGCGGAGGAAGCCGGCGCGTCCCTGGTGCCGCTGGCCTGGGCCATCGCCAACCCCGCCGGCCCGGTGGAGACCGAGGCGTTCGAGCGGATCGCCGCGCTGATCTGCGCCGAGCTTTCGCTCGCGCTGTCTGCCGGCAGGCTGGATGGCGTCTATCTAGACCTGCACGGCGCGATGCTGTCGGAGTGCTTCGCCGATGCCGAGGGCGAACTGCTCCGCCGTGTCCGCGCCGTCGTCGGCGAGGCGATGCCGTTGACCATCAGCCTCGACCCGCACGCCAACCTGACCGAAGCGATGGTGCGGCGGGCGGATGCGGCGGTGCCGTTCCGCACCTATCCGCATGTGGACATGCGCGCGGCCGGCGCGCAGGCGATGCGCCTGCTGCTGGCCCGCATCGCGCGTGGCGGACCCTGGGCGCGGGCGTTCCGCCAGCTCGATTTCTGGATCCCGCTCGGCAGCCAGTGCACGCTGATGCCGCCGATGTCGGAGGTAATGGCCGAACGCGCGCGCCTCGCCGCCGCCGGTGCGGGCGTGGCGGAACTCGCCTTCTGCTTCGGCTTTCCCTATGCCGATTTCCCCGATTGCGGCGTGGCGCTGGCGGCTTACGCCGAGACGCAGCCCGAGGCGGACGCGCTGGCCGACGCATTTGCCGCCCATGTCGCCGGGCGGGAGAGCGATTTCGTGCAGCAGGTGCTGGACGCGCCGGCGGCGGTGGCCGAGGCGATCCGCGCACAAAGCCCTGCCGGCCCGGTGGTGATCGCCGACACCCAGGACAATCCCGGCGGCGGCGGGCACGGCGATACCACCGGCCTGCTGGCCGAACTGGTCCGCCAGGAAGCGCGCGGGGCGGTGCTGTGCCTGATCAACGACGCCGACAGCGCGCGTGCCTGCCACGCGGCGGGGCAGGGCGCGCAGCTCGCGCTCAGGCTGGGCGGCAAGTCTGACGGCGTGCCGCTGGCCTGCCCGGCGCGGGTGCTGGCGCTGACCGACGGGCGTTTCACGCTCACCGGCCCGATGGGCGCGGGCAACCCGGCCGATCTCGGCCCTACCGCGCTGATCGAGATCGGCGCCGGCGTCCGGGTGATCGTCACCAGCCGCAAGATGCAGGCCTACGACCAGGCGATCCTGCGCCATGTCGGCATCGAGCCGTCGGAGTGTCCGATCATCGCGCTGAAATCATCCGTGCATTTCCGAGCCGATTTCGGCCCGATCGCCGCGCGCGTGATTGTCGCCGCGGCACCCGGCCCGGTGGTGGCCGATCCGGCGACGCTGACCTTCGCCAACTTGCGTCCCGGTCTCCGGCTGCGACCTCAGTTGGCGCCATCCTCGCCCGCCAGCGCCGCCCAGACCGCCTCGGCGCGCGGGATCGGTGCCACCGCGCCGTAGCCGGCGCATTTCAGCGCCGCCACCACCCCGGCATAGCGTGCCGCCGGTTCCGCGGCGTCGCCGGCCAGGATGCGTGCCAAGAAGCTGCCGCAGAACGTGTCGCCCGCGCCGGTGGCGTCGACCATCGTCGTCGGATACGGCGCCAGCCGCACCCGCCGGTCCGGCGTGGCGAGATAGGCACCCGCGTCGCCCATCTTCAGCACGACCACGCGCGGTCCCAGGCGGAGATAGAAATCCAGCACGGCGTCGGGATCGGTCAGGCCGGTCAGCGCCGCCGCGTCGTCCATGCCGGGGAAGGCGTAGTCGGTCTGCCCGATCGCCGCGTGGATCACCGCCGCCGCCCGTGCCGCCGGCCACAGGCGCGGGCGGTAGTTGGTGTCGTAGGCAACCGCCACGCCGTTGCGCCGAGCGATGTCGATCGCGGCGAACACCGCGTCCGCGGCACTGGGTGAAATCGCCTGGCTGATGCCGGAGGCGAAGAAAATCCGCGCCCGCGCGATCGCCGCCTCCGGCAGGTCGGCTTGCGTGTAGACGGCGGCGGCGGAGTTGGTCCGATAGAACAGGAACTGGTGGCCATCGGCGGTGTGGGTCACGAAATAGACCGCGGTCGGGTTGCTGGCCGAGCGCAGCACGGTGCTGCTGTCCACGCCCTCGCGGCGCCAGAGATCGAGGAAACTGTCGCCCGCGGGGTCCCGCCCGACCGCGGCGATGTAGCCCACCCGCGCCCCCTGCCGCGCGGCGGCGATCGCGGCGTTGGAACTGTCGCCGCCATGGCCTTGCAAATACAGTATTCGTCCGTCCGGCTCCGCCGGCTGCTGGTTGAATTCCAGCATCGGCTCGCCCATGCACAGCAGATCGACGCTCATTGCCGCGCGGCCTCCAGCGTGCGTGCCGCCGCGTCCTGGATCGCCGCCCGGTCGCCGGCGGCGATGCGCTTTTCGTCGACCAGCGCCCCGCCCATGCCGACGAAGGCGGACCCGGCGGCGAGGAAGGCGGCGAGATTGCCCGGCTCCACCCCGCCGGTGGGGCAGAAGGCAACGCCGGGGAACACGCTGCACAGCGCCTTGATGTGGCCGGGGCCGCCGACGGAAGAGGCGGGGAACACCTTCACCACGTCGGTTCCGGCGGCGAGCGC
>PKWQ01000380.1 GCA_003133265.1 Acetobacteraceae bacterium | reverse complement strand
CGCTGGCGCTGGCGCTGGCGCTTGCGTTGACGCTGGTGTTCGCCGCCGGAATCGCCGCTTTGTATGGCTGGACGGTGGAGCGGGTCGCCTACCGGCGGCTGCGCGGTTCGCTCGGGCTGGCGCCGCTGATGGTGCGCCAGATATTCTCCGCCATCCGCGCGCTGAACCGCGAGACCGGGCTGACCGTGCTGCTGGTGGAACAGAACGCGTACCAGGCGCTGCGGCTGGCGCATCGCGGCTACGTGCTGGTGAACGGCGCGATCACCATGGCCGGCAGCGGCGCGGAACTTCTGGCCCGGCGGGAGATCCGCGCGGCATATCTCGAAGGCGGGCATTAGAATGGTTGCGAGGCGACCTCCCCCGCCCGCGCGGGGGAGGTCGCCGGCCGCCTGTCAGCCCAGGTGCTTGGCGAAGAACTCCAGCGTCCGCGCCTGCGCCACGTCGTAGTCGGGCTTGGAGTAGCTGCCGCGCTCGTCGCAGCCGAAGCCGTGCTGCGCGCCGGCATAGACATAGATTTCCGACTTCGGCTGCGCGGCGCGGATCGCATCCACGTCGGTCATCGGGATCGAGCCGTCCTTCTCGCCGAAATGCATCTGCGTCGGGCAGTTCGGCGATTCGTTCTTGTTGCCGGCGATGCCGCCGCCGTACCAGGCCGAGGAAGCCGCGAACAGCTTGGTGCGGGTCGCGCCCCACCACGCCACCGTGCCGCCGAAGCAATAGCCGACGATGCCGAGCTTACGCGCGCCGAGCGATTTCGCCGCCGCCTCGATATCGGCGATCACGGCGGCATCGGTCAGCTTCATGCGCAGATCGCGCCCGGCGCTGATGTCGTCCGGCGTATAGCCGAGTTCGACGCCGCGCTGCACCCGGTCGAAAATCGCCGGCGTGGAAACCGCATAGCCGGCGGCGGCGAAGCGGTCGGCGATGCTGCGCATGTGGTGATTGACGCCGAAGATTTCCTGCACGATGACGATCCCGGCCTTCGCGTTGGCCGGTCCCGCGTTGTAGGCGGACAGCTTGTGGCCGTCGGCGGCCGTCAGTTCAATGATACTACCCATACTGATAACTCCCTGTGTTGCGGTTTGGTCTCCCAGGCCGGAGAATGGCGAGATGGGCGAGATCGTCAACCTCCGACTTGCGAAGAAGCGCCGGGCGCGCGATGCGGCGGCGGCGGCGGCGACGGAAAATCGTATCCGCCATGGTCGCACCGCCGTGCAGCAGGCGAACGAGCGTCGTGAGGAAGAACGCCGGCGCGCCGCCCTGGACGGCGCGCAGCACGAGCACGATGGGCACGAGCCAAGCTGAGCCGGGCATTCGTTTCAAGCCAGCCGCCACGGACTATTTTGGTATCCAGCCGCGCTATGGCGCGGCGAATCCGGCGAACGAGCGGACCAGGATTTCATAGATCGGCCGCTTGAACGCAACCGCCAGCGCCGGCAGTTCGGTCAGCCTCGCCCAGCGCCAGGCGTCGAATTCGGGGTGCGGGTCCGCATCCAGCCGGATGTCGCCGTCGTTGCCGGTGAAGCGCAGCGCATACCAGCGTTGCCGCTGGCCGCGCCAGCGCCCGTGCAGGGCCACGCCGATCAGATGATCGGGCAGGTCGTAGGTCAGCCAGTCCGGGTGCTCGCCGATGATCTCGGCCCGGTCGGTGCCGATCTCCTCCGCCAGTTCGCGCAGCATCGCCGCGCGCGGGTCTTCGTCCGGGTCGATCCCGCCCTGCGGCAGTTGCCAGCCGCCGGCCGGGCCCTCGGCGTTGGGGAAATCGGCGCGCCGGGCGACGAACACCAGCCCGGCCCCGTTGAACAGAACCGCGCCGACATTGGGGCGGTAGGGCAGGGCGGCGGTCCCGGCGGTCATTGCGTCGCTCCTCCGGCGGGCGGCCGCATCAGCGCGCTGGCGGGGGCGAGCGAGAAGCCGCGCTCGCTGATCCCGCTCGCCCAGGCGGCGATGCGGTCGATCGTCACCGGGCTCGGTGCGTCCACCAGACCGAGCGCCGATCCCTTGTCGCGCGCGATGCGTTCCAGTTCGGCGAGCTTGGCTTCGATCGCCGCGCGCTCGGACGTATCGTCCACCGTCAGGTCGATGGCGCGGCTCCAGACATGGGCCAGGGCGGGCTGGCCGGGGCGCGGATCGACATAGAACAGCCCGCGCGCGGCCAGCGTGCTCAATACCGGGTCGATCTGTTCGGGCAGCGACTGGAAGCGCTCGCCGTTCAGCTTGTTGCCGAGCGCGCCCGTGGTGCCGGCATAGCCGGCGAAGCGGCCGAGCGCCCAGTCCAGGCTGCGGGCGTTCTCCGCCGGGGCGGCGTCGGTCAGCAGGGCGTGGTCGCCCGGATCGTTCAACGGAAAGCCCTGCGGCTCCATCGGGATCGACAGCAGCATCTCGTGGCCCATCTCGCGCGCGATCGGCAGCACCGAGGCCGGCTGCGGCGCATAGGGCGAAATCGCCAGCGTGACCTCCGCCGGCAGGGCGCGGGCGGCCTGGGCGCTGTCGGCCTCGTTCAGACCGATGCCGGCCAGGATCAGGCCGATCCGTGGCCGCGCCGGCTCGGCGGCGGCGAAGCCGCGGGCATAGAGCTGGCCCGGGGTGCGGCCGTCCGCGGCGATGCGCGGCAGCATGCTGCCATCGCGTTCGGGCGCGGGCTCCTGCAATGCCGGGTTGGGTGCGGCGATCGGGCCGGCCGTGCCGTGGCCGGGACGCTGGGCCAGGATTGCCTGCGCGGCAGCCTCAATGGCGGACTTGGCTGGCGCGGCGTCCGGTTCCGCCACGCTGGCGTGGCGGTCGGGCGGCGCGGCGGGTGACGGCGGACCTGCCAGCTGAACCGCCACGCCGCCGATGCCCAGCACCGCCAGCACCAGTATCCAGAACAGGATCAGGCCGCGCCATTGCCCGCCCCACCCGTCGCGCTGCATCGGCTCGGTCATGTGTGTCGATCAGTTGGCGGCGCGTTTCTGATTTGCCATCGCGCGGGCCACCACCAGGGCCTGCTGCAACTGGAAGTCCGTCTCGGACGGCTTGGCCGCATCGAAGGCGGGGAAGCCCTCGGGCGGCTTGTCCGGGATCTGCTTGACGATGTCGGGCAGGTCGGTGCGCGGCGGCAGCGCGTTCTGCGGCGTGCCGCCGGAGTTGGTCAGCACCCGGTTGAGATCCGCCTCGCGCTCCGGCCCGAAATGCTGCACCTCGGTCCGGCTCTCCGCCACAGGCACGTCCGGCGTGATGCCCAGGCCCTGGATCGACCGGCCGGACGGCGTGTAGTAGCGCGCCGTGGTCAGCCGCATCGCGCTGTTGCCGGGCAACGGCATCACCGTCTGCACCGAGCCCTTGCCGAAGCTGCGGGTGCCGAGCAGCACCGCGCGGCGATGGTCCTGCAACGCGCCGGCAACGATTTCGCTGGACGAGGCCGAGCCGCCGTTGATCAGCACCACCAGCGGCAATCCGCCGGTGACATCGCCGCCCTTGGCATCCCAGCGCTGCGAATCGTCGGGCCGGCGGGCACGGGTGGAGACAACCTCGCCGCGGTCGATGAAGTCGCTAGAGACCGAGACCGCCTGATCCAGCAATCCGCCCGGGTTGTTGCGCAGATCGAGCACGACCGCCCGCAACCTTGGTCCGGCCTGGGTCTTCAGCGTCTGCATCGCCTTCTTGATGCTGGCATCGGCCTGCTCGGTGAATTGCGACAGCCGGATATAGCCGACATCCTCGCCCTCCATCCGCTGGCGCACCACCTGGATCTTGATGACCTCGCGGTTCATCGACAGATCGAGCGGCTTGTCCACGCCCTCGCGCTTGATGGTCAGCGTGATGTGGCTGCTGGGCTTGCCGCGCATCTTCTCGACCGCTTCGTTCAAGGTCAGGCCCTGTACCGTCTTGCCGTCCAGCGCGGTGATCAGGTCGCCTGGCTTCACCCCGGCGCGCGCCGCGGGGGTATCGTCGATCGGGCTCACCACCTTGATGAAGCCGTTCTCCTGCGTCACCTCGATGCCGAGGCCGCCGAATTCGCCCTTCGTCTGCACCTGCATGTCGCGGAAGGCGTTGGAGTTCATGTAGCTGCTATGGGGATCGAGCCCGGTCAGCATGCCGTTGATCGCGTTCTCGATCACTTCCTTGTCCTTGACCGGGTCCACATAGTCGGCGCGGATCCGCTCGAATACGTCGCCGAACAGGGCGAGCAGCCGGTAGGTGTCGGCGCGGCTGCCGTCCTCGGCGTATGCCTGCTGGATGCCGACGGGGAAGCCGAACTGGCGTTCCAGTAGGCCGGAAACCGGGCCGGCGGCCAGGCCGGCGACGAAAGCGGCGCCGAGCAACAGGCCGATCCGGAAATAGCCCGACTTGTGCTGAGGGGGACGAGGCTGCATGCGACTTGTTTTCCTCTCGTGCCGGGGCCGGTGGGGCGTGCCGTCACGGTGTTGACCAGATACCTGTGAATACCATCATCTGGGCGCGGTGGCACCGCAATCCAATGCGCGCCAGATTAACAGCCCGAAAGTAAGTTTTTGCTTTCAACCCTTCGTTGCCAACCACGGCGCCGGGTTAACCGCCAGCCCATTATGGCGCAGCTCCACATACAGGCCGGGATGGTTGCCCGGCACGCGCGGGTCCCATGACGGCATCACGCCCACCGGCTCCCCCGCCTGCACCGGACGGCCGATCTGGGTGTCGAGCCGCTCGAGCCCGGCGAGTACCGCGTGGTAGCCACCGCCGCAATCCACGATCACCAGCAGGCCGAAGCTGCGGAACGGCGCGCCGAACACCACCCGTCCGCCGCACGGCGAGACGATCCGTGCCGCCGGCGGTGCCTGATAGGTGATGCCGGTGGCCGGCCCCGCCTCGGTCGGCTCGCCCCAACTGCGGGTGATCCTGCCGGCGACCGGCGCGGTCAATTGTCCGTGCGGTCGGGCGGCGGGCGCGATCGTGCCCGCGCCGGTGGGCCGCGCCAGCGCCTCCTGCCGCCGCCGCGCGGCATCGGCCTCCG
>PKWQ01000278.1 GCA_003133265.1 Acetobacteraceae bacterium | reverse complement strand
CTCGCCGACAACGGAGCGATCCTGCTCGACGCCTATCGAAGCACGGCAAAGGCGATTGACGAGGGGCGCGCCATCACCCCAGCAGCGGAGTGGCTGATCGACAACTATCATGTCGTCGAGAGGCAGATCCGGGAGCTTCGCTCGGATTTGCCGCCCGGTTATTATCAACAGTTGCCGAAGCTCGCCGCCGGGCCATTCACCGGATACCCGCGGGTGTTCGGCATCGCCTGGGCCTTCGTCGCTCATACCGATAGCCACTTCGACTCCGAGATGCTGGTTCGTTATGTTCGGGCCTATCAAGAGGTGCAGCCGCTGACGATCGGCGAATTGTGGGCGGTGCCGATCACCCTGCGGATTGTGCTGATCGAGAATCTCAGACGCATTGCCCAGCAGGGCGTGCATAATCGGGCGGCCCGGCAACAGGCGGACGGTCTCGCCGACCGTTTGCTGGGGGCCGGCGGCCGCACCGCCGAACCAGTGTCGGTGGTGCTCGCCGACCATGAGCGAGCGAGGCTCCCGGACGCGTTCGCGGTTCAGTTCCTGCACAGGCTGCGCGACCAGGATCCCAGGATCACACCCGCGCTGACTTGGCTCGACCAGCGTCTGGCGGCGCAGGAAACGACGGCCGACACGGTCGTGCGCGACGTGCACAGGAGGCAGGGCGCCTCGACCGTCACGATACGCAACATCATCATCAGCCTGCGTTTGATTGCCGACGTCGATTGGAACGAATCAGTTGAGCACATCAGCCTCGTCGATGACGTGCTCGCCGCAGGCAGCGCTTTCAAGGACATGGATTTCCCGACGCGCAATCTCTACCGCAGCGCGATCGAGGATCTGGCGCGCGGTTCGAACCGCACGGAGCTCGACATCGCGCGTAGCGCGGTCCTCGCGGCAAAGCGCGACCAGGATTCATGTTCGGCGCCAACGGAAGGGCGTTGGGGCGATCCGGGCTATCATCTCCTCGCGGGAGGACGCCGTGACTTCGAGGTAGCCATCGGCTTTCGCCTGCCGTTGCGCAAATGGCCGGCGCGCCTGATCCGGGCTTTTGGCATCGGCGGTTATGCGACCGCCGTTGCGGCCGTCACCGCGATCCTCCTCGGGTTGCCGCTGCTTGCTCTCGCCGCGGCCGGGCTCGGCGGAGCATACCTGAGCCTGCTCGGGGTCTTCGGTACGATCCCCGCCATCGATGCGGCGGTCGCGCTGGTCAATCGCGTGGTGACTTTCGGCTTCGGTGCGACGCTTCTGCCCGCTTTGGAACTTCGCGATGGTGTTCCCTCGCATCTACGGACGCTCGTCGCCGTGCCGACGTTGCTGACCACGCCGGAGGCCATCGAGGAGCAGATCGAGCGCCTGGAGATTCACCATCTCGCGAGTCCCGAAGGCGATCTGCATTTCGCACTGCTCTCCGACTGGATCGATGCCGCGACCGAGCACGCCGAGGGTGACGAAGCTCTTTTCACCGCTGCGGTGGAAGGGGTCGCCCGACTCAATCGGCGCTACGGCCCGGCACCAGGAGGCGCCCGCTTCCTGCTGCTCCATCGCCGGCGGATCTGGAACGAAGGTGAAGCGCGGTGGATCGGCTGGGAGCGCAAGCGCGGCAAGCTGCACGAATTGAACCGGCTCCTGCGCGGCGCGACCGATACCACCTTCGTGGAAACCGAGCGGACGCCATCCCTTTTGGCGGCCGATATTCGCTATGTCGTCACGCTGGACGCCGATACGAGGCTGCCGCGCGATACGATCCGCCGGCTGGTCGGCAAGATGGCGCATCCGCTCAACCAGCCACGCTTCGATGCAGCCGCCGGCAGGGTCGTGGAAGGCTATGCGGTGTTGCAGCCGCGGGTCACGCCCTCGCTGCCCGTCGGTCGGGAGGGCTCGCTGTTCCAGCGCATCTTCTCGAGTTCGAGCGGCATCGATCCCTATGCCTCGGCGGTTTCCGACGTCTACCAGGACCTGCTCGGTGAAGGCTCCTATGCCGGCAAGGGCATCTACGACGTCGACGCATTCGAGGCCTCTCTCGCCGACCGGGTGCCGGACTCGACGCTGCTCAGCCACGATCTGTTCGAGGGCGCGTTCGCCCGTGCCGGCCTCGCCTCCGATGTCGAGGTCGTCGAGGAGTTCCCGGCACGCTACGATGTCGACGCCCTTCGCCACCATCGCTGGGCACGCGGCGACTGGCAGCTCTTGCCCTGGATCCTAGGCCGGGGGCCGATGCCCGCCGATGCGGATCGAACGTTCGGGGCCATTCCGGCAATCTCCCGCTGGAAAATGCTGGACAATCTGCGCCGTACGCTCTCCGCGCCCGCTTCCGTCCTCGCTTTGCTCGCCGGATGTGCGCTGCCGTTTCACTCTGCTGTCGTATGGACCATCTTTGTGCTCTCGACGATCGTACTGCCGAACTTGATTCCGGTTATTGCCGCTATCCCGCCGCGCCGCCCCGGGATCAAGATCGCCAGCCATATGCGCGCGCTCGGCGGCGATTTCCGCCTTGCCCTGACCCTTTCGGCGCTTATCGTCACCTTTCTGGCGCACCAGGCGTGGCTGATGGGCGATGCGATCGTGCGCACCCTGTGGCGCCTGTTCGTCACCCGCCGGCATCTGCTGGAATGGCTTCCGGCCGCACAGGCGACGATCGGTCCCCGGCTCGATCTTTTCGGCTTCTATCGCTGGATGGCCGGCGCGCTCGTCATCGGTGCTGCGCCCGTGATCGTCGCATGGCTTTCTTCGGAACATGGGGCGTGGCCCTTGGCGGCTCCGTTCGCCGCGCTCTGGATCGCCTCGCCCGCCGTGGCACGCTGGGTGAGCCTGTCTCCGCACCTCGCGGGCAAGCTGCCGGTGTCGGACGCCGATGCCCACGCCTTACGGCTGACCGCGCGCCGCACCTGGCGGTTCTTCGAGAGCTTCGTCACCCCGGCCGATCACATGCTGCCGCCCGACAATTTCCAGGAAGATCCGGCGCCAGTGCTCGCGCACAGGACATCCCCAACCAATCTCGGGCTTTATCTCCTATCCTTGGTGAGTGCCCGCGACTTCGGATGGATTGGAACCGGCGAGGCGATTGAGCAGCTGGAGGCGACGCTTGGAACCATGAGCGGCCTGGCGCGCTTCCGCGGCCATTTCTACAACTGGTACGACACAAGCGATCTGCGCCCGCTCGACCCCAAATATGTTTCCTCCGTCGACAGCGGCAACCTGGCCGGGCACCTCATCGCGCTCGCCAATGCCTGCCGGGAATGGCGTGGTTGTTCCATAGACGCCGCGCCGCGCCTCGCCGGTGTTGCTGACGCTATCGACCTTACCCGTGAGGAGGCGGCCCGCCTGCGCGACGGGCGCCGGACGCAGACGGTGACGTGGCGTCAACTCGATGATGCCCTCGCCGGGCTCGCATCCGCTGTGCGACAGGCCCCAACTGCTGACGACGACCTCGCGCAACGGCTCGTGCGGCTTGCCGGCGAGGCCGAGACCATGGCCGACATCGCTCGCGCGTTGGCGATCGAACGGGGCGGTGATGCCAGCTCGGACATGCTGTTCTGGGCGCAGGCGAGTCTGACCTCGATCGAGAGCCACCGCCGTGACCTTGGTCAGTCGGTGGACGGCGCCGTCTCTTTGCAGTCGCGCCTCTCGATCCTCGAAGACACCGCCCGGTCGATGGCGCTCGCGATGGAGTTCGGCTTTCTGTTCGACCGCGAGCGCAAGCTGCTCTCGATCGGATACGTGATGCCCGAAGGCACGCTCGACCCGAACTGCTATGATCTCCTGGCTTCCGAGGCGCGGCTCGCGAGCTTTATCGCGATCGCCAAGGACGACATTCCAGCCCGCCACTGGTTCCGGCTCGGCCGCGCCGTGACACCGGTCGCGCATGGCGCCGCGCTGATCTCCTGGTCTGGATCGATGTTCGAATATCTGATGCCGTCGCTCGTCATGCGCGCGCCAGTAGGAAGTCTCCTCGAGCAGACGAGTCGGCTGGCCGTGCGCCGCCAGATCGACTACGCGGCGACGCTGAGCCTGCCCTGGGGCATTTCGGAATCCGCCTACAACGCCCGCGACCTGGAGTTCACTTACCAATATTCGAATTTCGGCGTCCCCGGCCTCGGGCTGAAACGTGGGCTTGGCGAAAACCTCGTTGTCGCGCCCTACGCGACCGCGCTCGCGACGATGGTCGATCCGCGCGCGGCTTGCGCCAATCTGGCGCGGCTCGTGGCGGCGGGCGGCCGTGGTCGCTATGGCTTCTACGAGGCCTTGGACTACACACCGACCCGCGTGCCGGAGGGCGAGAACGTCGCCATTGTCCGGGCCTTCATGGCGCATCATCAGGGCATGACGATCGTCGCCATCGCCGATGCTTTGTTCAATGGCGCGATGCGGGCGCGGTTCCACGCCGAGCCGATCGTCCAGGCGACGGAGCTGCTCTTGCAGGAGCGCACGCCGCGTGACGTGTCGGTCGCGCGTCCTTGGGCGGCGGAGGTGAAGTCGGCCGCCAATGCCCGGGACATCGAGTCGACTGGCGGGCGGCGGTTCTTCTCCGCGCATCAGGCGACGCCCGCCACGCACCTGCTCTCGAATGGCCGCTACGCCACGATGCTCACGGCGGCGGGTTCGGGTTACAGCCGCTGGGGGAATCTCGTCGTGACCCGTTGGCGCGAGGACGCCACCCGCGACGATTTCGGCTCCTACGTCTTCCTCAGGGACGTCCGCAGCGGGGACGTATGGTCGGCAGGCTTTCAGCCGAGCGGCGTCGAGCCCGACGAATACAATGTCGCCTTCAATGAAGATCGCGCCGAGTTCACGCGCCACGATGGAACGCTGACGACGACATTGGATGTGCTCGTCTCGGCCGAGGACGACGCCGAAGTTCGCCGCGTGTCGATCTCGAATTTCGGCAGCCGCACGCGGGAGATCGAAATCACCTCCTATGCCGAGCTCGTGCTGGCGCCCCAGGCCGACGACGTCGCGCATCCGGCCTTTTCCAAGCTGTTCGTCGAGACCGAATATCTCGCGGATGTCGGCGCCATCCTGGCGACACGGCGAAGACGAGCGCCGACGGAGCCCGAAATCTGGGCTGCGCATCTCGCCGTCGTCGATGGCGAAATCGTGGGCAGGCCGGAGATCGAAACCGACAGGGCCCGCTTCCTCGGGCGCGGCCATGGCATCCGCACGCCGATCGCGATGATCGATGGACGGGCGCTCTCGAACACGGTCGGCACCGTTCTCGACCCGATCTTCGCCCTGCGCCGACGCGTGCGCGTTGCGCCGGGCGCGATTGTGCACATCGCCTTCTGGACGATGGTCGCAGCCACGCGCGAAGCGCTGCTCGATGGTGTCGACAAGCATAGAGACACGACCGCCTTTGCGCGCGCGGCGACGCTCGCCTGGACGCAGGCGCAGGTGCAGCTCCATCATCTCGGCATCACGGCGGACGAAGCCGGCCTCTTCCAGCGTCTCGCGGGACACGCGATCTATGCCGCGTCGACAGCGCGCGCTTCATCGGACACGATCCGGCGGGGCGGCGGCGCACAATCGGGGTTATGGGCACAGGGCGTTTCCGGGGATCTGCCAATCGTGCTCTTGCGCATCGCCGATACCGAGTATCTGGACGTCGCGCACGAGCTGCTCCAGGCACATGAATATTGGCGGATGAAGCAGCTCGCCGTCGATCTCGTGATCCTGAACGAGCGCCAATCCTCCTATGTCCAGGATCTTCAGGTCGCACTCGAGACCCTTGTCCGCACCAGCCAATCGCGGCGGCAGACCGGAGCGAACGGACCGTCGGGCCGCGTCTTCGTGCTGCGGGCCGACCTGATGCCGGCCGAGACGCGGGCTCTTCTCGCCTCCGTGGCGCGGGTCGTGCTCGTGGCCCAGCGCGGCAGCCTCTTCGACCAGCTCGACCGGATGGCCGAGGCCCGGGTACCTGCCAGACCCCTTCCGAAGGGCATTGCCGCGAATTCGGAGCCGCAGGCACCGCCGCCCGTGCCTAACCTCGAATTCTTCAACGGACTTGGCGGCTTCGCGGAGGGCGGGAAGGAATATGTGACGATCCTTGATCCCGGCCAATCGACGCCGGCGCCCTGGATCAACGTCATCGCCAACCCCGCCTTCGGCTTCCAGGTGGCAACCGAGGGTTCTGGCTACACCTGGTCGGTCAGCAGCCGCGAGAACCAGCTCACGCCCTGGTCGAACGATCCCGTCACCGATCCTCCGGGCGAGGCATTCTATCTGCGCGACGACGACACCGGCGATCTGTGGAGCCCAACGGCGTTGCCGATCCGCGACGAGGCAGCGACCTATATGGCCCGCCACGGCCGGGGATACAGCCGGTTCGATCATGCAGCACACGGAATCGAAGCCGATCTCCTGCAATACGTGCCNNCGTGCCGATGGATGCCCCGATCAAGATCTCGCGCCTCGTACTCCGCAATCGATCCAGCCGTGCCCGGCATCTCAGCGTGACGGCCTATGTGGAATGGGTTCTCGGCCAGTCGCGGTCGACCTCGGTGCCGTTCGTGACGACGGAGATCGACCCCAGCACCGGCGCGATGTTCGCCCGCAACCCGTGGAACACAGCCTTTGGGTCGCGCGTCGCCTTTGTCGATCTGAGCGGGCGCCAGACGGATTGGACCGGCGACCGCCGGGAGTTCATCGGCCGCAACGGGACGCTCGCGAATCCGGCGGCGCTCGCCAGCGCAGCCAAGCTGTCCAATGTCGTCGGGGCGGGCCTCGATCCCTGCGGCGCCATGCGCACAAAGATCGAGCTGCCGCCCAATGGCAGCG